>JBEKYG010000838.1:0-2768 GCA_049511215.1 Acidobacteriota bacterium
TCCAAGGCGTGTCACCTCCAGGTTTCCCGTTTTCGACAGCACCGTGTTTATTTCACGGTGCATTTCCTGGAGCAAGAAGTCCATTTTCTTCCCCACCTCCCGGCCGTCAGCCAGCACGCCCGCGTATTGATCAAGGTGGCTTTCCAATCTGGTGATTTCCTCGGATATGTCCGTTTTTTCCGCCAGCAAAGCAACTTCCTGCGCCACTCGTTGGGGATCTGGCGCTATTTGGGGTAGCAGATACTTCAGTCGTTCGTCCAGTCTTTGTCGGTACTCAAGCAGCACGGCCGGCATAAGGGCGCGCACCGACGCCACTTTTTCTCGGATGCTGTTCAAATATGCCCTGATTTCGGATTCGAGGGCCCGACCTTCCAGGACCCTCATTTGCTGCACCGTTTCGAGGGTCTGGCGAACTCCCTGCAAAACAAATTCACGAAGCTCCACCCCGGCTTCTTCCGGTGCATCTGTGAACAGATTCTGAGTTTGAAGCACTCCCGGCAGGGCTAAGAGCGTCTTCAAATCGAGGGAATCTTCCAGGTGGAACTCGTCGCGAAGCTTCGCAGCGGCTCCGATGTAGCTGCGGGCCGTGCTCAGGTTGATCAAGCATTCCTCCGGAACGGTCGCGAGGATTGTGACGGAGGCATCGACCCTGCCACGCCGCAGCGTGTTCCGTATCAGCTGTGTAACCTCAGTCTCCAAAAAACCGTACTCCTTGGCCAGATGGACATGCAAATCCAGAAAGCGGTGATTTCCGGTTCGTACTTCAACGGTAACCGTCGCTCCGTCTTGCTGGATCGATACTCTACCGTAGCTGGTCATGCTCTGGATCATTCCGAAACCCTTCGCTAATGAAATCCTATTATCTTATCGCATTAAAGGACTGCACGTCAAGCAATCTCACATAGTTACTGCGATTCAGACACTGCAAACAAAAAGCCGCCACGAATAACCGGAAGAACACGGATAAGGTCTGGGCCGACGTGAAACATGCGCTTTCACTCCCTCTGAAGCGGCCGCCTCCCAATTCGTGTTCTTCGTGGCTGAGTCTTTTTCAACGGTGCCTGGAACACAGACAGAGTTACTGGAATTCCGGAGGAACTGTCATGACCGCGAGGAGACTGTTACCGAGCTTCTTCGCCTTGAAGACCTGTTCGCACTTATAGGCGCCGGATTCTAGGATATCGGCATCTGTCCTTGCCCAGACGCATCTTCGGTCTGGAGGCGGAAATACTTGTAATAGAGACCGTTACACTCGAGGAGGCTGTCGTGGGTCCCGATCTCGAGGATTCGTCCTTTGTCGATGACGACGATGACATCTGCATTCCTGATCGTCGACAGGCGATGAGCAATGACAAACGTGGTCCGATCCTGCATGAGGTTGGCCAAGGCTTGCTGCACGAGTTGCTCGGATTCGGAATCGAGCGCCGATGTAGCTTCGTCCAGAATCAGGATCGGGGCATTGCGCAGGATGGCACGCGCAATGCATATCCGCTGCCTCTCACCCCCGGACAATCTCTGTCCTCGCTCGCCGATGCGCGTCTCGTACTTCTTCGGCATCTGCATGATGAAACCGTGAGCCAGCGCAGCGCGCGCGGCATCCACAATCCTTTCCTCAGGCGCCTGAATATCCCCGTAGGCAATGTTGTTGCGGATCGTATCGTTGAACAGAAAGGTTTCTTGCGTGACGACGGCGATGTTTTTGCGCAATGAGAGTTGGCTGTAGTCGCGCGCATCCACACCATCGATCAGCAATGCTCCGGCCGTCACGTCGTAAAAGCGGGGAATCAGGCTCACCAGCGTCGATTTACCGGACCCGCTGCTGCCGATTAAGGCGACTACCTTGTTGCGCTGGACGCGCAGATTGATGTCTCTTAGGACGGATTTCTGTCCTCTAGAGCCCTGGTAGTCGAAATACACGTTCCTAAACTCAATGGCATCGTGCAGACCTTCGAGTGTGCGGGCTTCAGGCCGATCGTGAATCTCGATGTGCGTATCGAACAGTTCGGTGATTCGGGTTGCCGAGGCAAAGGCACGCTGGAAGTTGACATGCAGGCGGCTGAGCTTGCGGATCGGGTCGTACATGCGGAAGAGCGAGAAAAGGCTGCCACCAAACATGCCGAGTGACAGTGTGTGATCCACATTAATGCGTTTGCTGGCGTAGAAGACGAGCGGGATGAAACACATCACTCCCAGCATCTCCATCGCCGGCGAATTGATAAACATGATGCGAGCGGCCTTCAGATTGACTGAAAACAACCGCGAAGCGACCTTCTCAAAACGAGTCTGTTCATGAGCTTCCATCCCGAACGCTTTGAGGATGCGCATCCCGGTCAAAGACTGCTGCAGCAGGTCGCTCAGCGAGGCGACATTTTCGCGGCTATGAAGACTGGCCTGCCTGATCCGATTGCCCATTAGGATGGTAAGGATGAGAGCCACGGGCGCGATCGACATCGATAGGACCGCGAGCTTCCAGTCAAGATAGAAAATCCAGAAAATGAGTGCCAGCAACAGCACCGATTCGCGAAAAAGGTCGGAGACCGACGTGGACACGGCTTCCTGCACCTGCTCGACATCACTGTTCATGCGCGACATTAACCGGCCCGTGGAATTCAGGGAGAAAAACCCCATCGATTGGCTGAGCACGTGACGGTAGAGTTGGTTCCTCAGGTCGGTCACCACCCCCTGGCCGACATAACTCATCTTGTAGTTGGAGTAGTAGAGGCAGAGTCCCTTCACGAAGGTAAACAGGAGAAGCGCAATGGACACCT
>JBEKYG010000839.1:0-2765 GCA_049511215.1 Acidobacteriota bacterium
AACTCCATGGACTTGAATTATTGTAATGCCTTTCAAAAGAATTTGGGGATTTCAGTGACTGTTCCCATAACTACTCTTCAGTTGCTTTTGGCCGGCCCAAACGCAGCACTCGCGCGACTTCTACCGGTGTCACAAGGCGAAAGCAGCCGACCGGGAGACCGTCGGCCGTGAAAAACCCGATGCGGGTACGGCGAAGTTTCGCGACCGGATGACCCATGGCCTCGAACATCCTCCTGATCTCCCGGTTTTTGCCTTGAGTAAGAGTTACTTCGAGCCAGGCATGCTTGTCTTCGCGGAGCACGCGGATCCTGCAAGGAGCCAGTTGCGTCCCGTCCCGCAACCGATAGCCACTCCGGAGACGACTCAGAGCTGTTTCGGTCGGCACTCCTCGAACCTTCACTTGGTAAACCTTGGGAAAGGCATCGCCGGCATCACTCACAATCTTGGAGAACTCGCCGTCATTGGTCAGGAGGATCAGGCCCTCTGTGTTGTAGTCCAGGCGCCCCACGGGAAAGAGCTTTTCTTTCACTCTCAGGAGATCTATGACCTTGGGGCGTCCATAAGGATCGGCGGCCGTTGAAATGACCCCCTTCGGCTTGTTCAGGAGCACGTACTTCTTCCGCGCGGACGGATGGATCAACTTACCATCCACCTTGATATGATCGTGGAGCGCATCCGCCTTCACGCCTAGTGAAGTGACCACCTGGCCATTGACAGACACTCGTCCTCCCTCGATCAGCAGTTCCGCCTTCCTGCGGGAAGCAATCCCCGCCGCGGCGATGATCTTCTGAAGCCGCTCTTTTGTCTCCATAATCTATTATGACAGCTCGCCGGCCATTTGGGCGAACTCTTCCAAGGTGGGAAGATCCGAAAGGTCTTTGAGTCCGAAATGGACGAGAAATTCCTTGGAGGTGCCGTAAAGGATGGGGCGGCCGACCACCGGCTTCCGGCCGGTAATGACGACAAGCTTCTTCTCGAGCAGCGTATGGAGCGCGGTGGTGGATTTCTTACCTCGTATCGCAAGGATTTCGGCAAGAGTTACGGGCTGCCTGTAGGCAATGACGGCCAAGGTTTCCAGAGCAGCCATCGACAGCTTCGCTCCCGGCTTGGTCTTCAGGTAGGCGCGCACATGTTCGTGGTGTTCAGGACGCGTTGTCATGCGATATCCGCCCGCGATCTCTCGGATCCACATGCCTCCGCGGCGTGCGTTGAACACCTCGGCCAATCCTTGCAGGGCCGTCTCGATTTTGTCATAGCTCTCGTCCGGGAAGATCTCCTTCAACTGTTCCGGGCGCACGGGATCGTCGGCCGCGTAAATGATAGCTTCAAGTATCGGTTGGAGCTCCTCGATTTCCATAGGCCTTAAGCTGTATCTCCAGCAGGTTTACTCTTGGTTATGTGGATTTCTTCAAAAGCTTTTTCCTGATAAAGCCAGATCTCACGCAGACGCACGAGTTCGAGTAGGGCCAAGAAAGTCACAATCAGGTGACGCTTTGACATAGTCCTGGTGAAAAAGGATGAAAACGCCAGTGAGTCGTGCACCATCAATAACCGGCGCACCTCGGCCAATTTCTGATCGATCGTTACATCATCTTGGTCGAGCTCCATGCTCGACTGAGCTTCGAAGCGTTTCACGACCTCGTGGAAAGCTCTTAAGAGATCAAAAAGCGTAACTGCAACCACTTCCTTTTCGTCTTCGAGCAGTTCCCGCGGCGGGCTGTTCCAAACCGCATTCTCCACCTCCTCACGGGTGTAGAGCATCTGGGCTGCATTTTTGAATTTCTGGTGCTCCAGCAGCTGATACACCAGCTCTCTCCTCGGGTCTTCCTGTTCCTCTCCCTCAGCGGATTCCTGCACTGGCTCGGGAGGCAGAAGCATGCGCGACTTAATATAGATGAGGGTCGCGGCCATCACGAGCCACTCCCCTGCCACATTGATGTTTAGATCCTGCATGAGCTGAAGGTAGCCGAGGTATTGCTCGGTAATGTGCGCAATAGGGATGTTCCATATGTCGAGTTCCTCGCGCTTGATCAGGTGGAGAAGAAGGTCGAGTGGACCCTCAAAACCCTCGAGGCGGATCGTCATCGTAGGCTCTTCCGAGGAAGTGCCGTTCGTTTCCGGATTCTCGGTTCCGTCCATAGCTGTCTTCAAAGCGCAATGAACCAGTACATGACCCTGATGTGACCTCTGCTATCCGATCTTGCGGTAAGCTTCCTTCTCACAAACTCAGGAGTAGGCCGAACAGCTGATCGATCGGCCAGAAAATAAACCTGAACACGCCAAGAAACATGAACGCATAGAGTAGCACAAAACCATAGGAACTCACGCGCGCCAGGGCCCTGCCGGCATTGTAGGGGAGCAACTCATAGAGAATCCAGTGTCCGTCCAGCGGGGGGATTGGGATTACATTGAAGAGGGCCAACGCGAGGTTGATCACAAATGCGAAATAGAGCACTGCCAGAAGAGGCACTATCATCGAGTCCTGCTTTGGAATACGCCCCGATATGATCAGGTTGACGATGATGCCGTTTGCCGGCGGCGAAGAGATCTTGAGAGCCGCCAAGAGGACAAAAGAAGTCGTGGCGGCAATCAGATTGGCACCGGGTCCGGCGAGTGAAATCAATATCTGATCGCGGTGCGCATTCCTCAAGTGAACGGGGTTGACCGGAACAGGTTTCGCCCAACCGATCAGCGGAACGTGCATGATCATCTGAAGCAGCGGAAAGAGAAACGTTCCGAGCGGGTCCATATGCGCAATCGGGTTT
>JBEKYG010000840.1:0-2762 GCA_049511215.1 Acidobacteriota bacterium
CGGAAAGGTGTTGATCGAACAATTCCAGGTTGTCGATTTGCGGGTAGTCTGCCTTGTCTTCCAGGTAGGACAAGGTTTTTGGATTGATCTCGATTTTCTGCTCCACCCAATCGCGGATCCTGGCTTTGACTTTGTCCTGCTGAGAGAAGAGCCCGAGCTCTTTTTCCAGACTGCTCGCAGCCGATTCAAACCTGATCAATATGGGCGCCAGAAGGCTGGTCGCGCCATCGAATCCACAACGACACAGCGGCTGGAAATCAAGAGAGGCCAGACCGGCGCAACGCGCAGCACGGGCTTCCGCCTGCAGCGTTTCCAGTTCGCGGACTAATTTCGCACCGCCGACGTGCCTGCTGGCGGAAACGGCGGGAGCGTGATAGTTCCAGATCGGGTGCCGGCCGGAGGAGTTCCGCCACGCTTCGTGCTGTTCCCGATACCATTCCGCGTAGCTCTTATACAGGTCCTGAGCACGACGCAGCCAGCTTTCCAGATCCGCGGGCTGGTCGAGCGCGGGCGGTTGCCCGAGCGCTTCCAGGCGAACGGCAATGTCCGGGTCGGCACACTGAGCCAGGCAAGAGTAACCGAACAAGTGCCGGAAACGCTGGCTTTCGCGCAGCAGCCTTTCATAACGGGCCGGCAGGGATGCCATCTCGGCCGCCTCCGCGACAAATCGCTGCGGACTGCCGATTGCAAAGATGAAGTGTTCGAAACCCTGCAGCTCATGATCCCCTTTCTCCAGTGCCAGCCAATGCGAGATCACGTTTTCGAATTGCCCGGCGAGTTTGTCCCCTTCCCCGGAAGCTTTCAGGCGATTCGCGAACTCGCTCAGTATGTCGCGCTGGCGACTGCCAAATCTTCGCAGCTGTTCGATGGCTCTTTTTTGAGCTAAAACGCTCCACTGTTTCGGAATCGGCACGTGAAAGCCCTCGCAGAGGACCTGCAGATCGCGCAATTGGTTCAGGTTCAGCGCCTGGCCAGGCAGAATGCGATCATAGTGGAGGGGATTGGGCAGAGTTTCATAGAATTCCCGATAGGACCGGTCTCCTTTAACGATGTCGATCTCACCCTGGACCAGCAGCACGGTCAGCAGCAACTGAATCTGATCGGGAACGAGGCCGTACACCGGAGCGCTGAGATGCTGGTACACCCTGGCGGGGGTCGGGTGGTGCCCGAGAATCGGTGTCAGCAGCCGAACGAGGTCGTGATTTTCGAGCTTCGGGATGACGACATAATCCGATCCTCGCCGCTGCATCAATCCCATCGGCAGGAGATAGGCCTCGCGAATAAGCTTCACGTAATCGGGCGCCAGCTCGGCGCCGAGATCATGTTCTGATGCGAATTTCATGAACTGCCGGTAAGCCTCCTTCGGCAGAGGCCCATAGGTGGGAGCGAAGCGCTCGAATTGAGGATAGGTCTGCCTGAGGATCGATTCTCCGTGAGAGCTCAGCCATGCGGCGACTCCTCCCTGCATCGAGGTCAGGGGCGGACTGGACTTGTTGCCGTCCGGGTCAAGGACGACTGATTCATTGCAGGCAGTGCGAACCAGGGATCGAAACCATGAGCTGCGCCCAGTGATGCGCTCCTGGATGCGACCCAGCACCCGCGATGGAAGCGGCTTTTCCTTCAAGTAGTGCAATGCCGCCAGTTCGAAAATTTCGGCCGTGTGCTCCAACCGGCTGGGCAGAATCCGGAAGCAATGGTCTCCCTCCGGAACCGGGCCCCATGGCAGCCCAACCTGGAGCGCGAGCCCTTTCTGTTCGGGAGGAACGCCGCCGCCAAAATAAACGTGCAAGTCCCAATCGTGGAAATGCCAGCGCACACGGCGCACTTGCCAGCGGTCCCGCGGCAGCACGAATGGATTGAACTCGGCCTGCTGCAGGCAGGGCACCAGGAGCTCAAAAACATAGTCCCCTCGGAGCTTGAGCTCATCCACTGCCTTGGACAGCTGCTGATCCAGATATTGCTTGCTGTCGTCCTGCAGATCCAGGCAGTAACCCGTTCCTTTCTTTTTCAGAAATGCGCCCTGCGCGCATAGGATGTCCAGAATGCGCTTGACGACCTCGCGATTTCTGGCCGGATCAACACTCGAGACCTTTAATAGCAGCCACTGTGCGGCTTCTTCCTGATCAAGCGCCTCCCTGCCGGGCGAGAGATGCACGAGGATTAAAAGTTTGAGCAGGCGCCAGGCAAGATCCCTTTGCAAATCCGCCTCAAAAAGGGTGGGGATATGCTTGCGGTAATAGGGGAGGACTTTCTGAGCTATGGCAAGGAACTCCGGTTGCACTTCGAAAAGGTCGGCGAAATGATCGACGATGACATCAGGCGTCAGAAGATGTCCCCAAGGCTCGTCCAGAAATGGCGCCACGCCCCGCGCCTCATCGCCGAGTAGCCGGGTCAGGGTAAATTCGACAATGCCGCGGGCCTGGGAAAATCGGTCGCGCACCTCTTCCAACAGCTCCAGAGTACTGGGATGGAGCGGATACAGCTCGCAAAAGGCGGCATAGTCGACGGAGGAATCCGCGTAGATCTCTTTCAGCTCGCGGGCCAATTTCTCCACCTGGCTGCGGTATTCGGGCTTTTTGCGCAGGATGCGCTGCGCGATCAGGTCCTTTACATGAGCGGCCGTGAGCAGGAGACGCATGGGGTAGCGGTCTTTGATCTTGCGGAAGAGATCGTATTCGATCTCACCTGTGTGTTCGATCTGCTCCTGGAGCGCGGCAAGGATCCAAAGCGGATGCTCTTGCGCCCATTCGCCGAGGAACTGA
>JBEKYG010000841.1:0-2755 GCA_049511215.1 Acidobacteriota bacterium
AGCAGTTTGGCTGCCGAGTCAAGCTGAGCGGCCAATGCGAGCAGACGCCGGCTCACCATCTCCACACCTTTGGCCGCTTCCTGCCAGTGTTGCTGCTCGATGGCCTCGCGCACGTATGGGATGGTTTTCACGCCGTATCCGGTGTAAAAACCGGGAGCGTAAAGCTGATGTTTGAACCAGGGCCTTGCCGGCAGGCCTTCCGCCGAGGTGAGGGTGCGTTCACTCTGATAGAGCATCTGGTTCAAGGGTCGGAGTTGGGCGGGCTCGCGCTTGAACACGGCGCCCAAGGCGCTGGCTTGCCGATAAACCTCTTCATAGGCTTGGGCACTCCTTGCCAGGGTCTGTTGCGCACCCACTAATAGTGTGAGGTTGACCTTCCCCTGAGCGCCCGGGAGCTTCCCGAGCTCAGCCACATAGCCGCCCGCTGTCTCGGCCAGGTTGGTAAATTCAAAAGGGAGCACGGTTGCATCGGCAAGGCGCATCACCGCAGTCCCATCCAGCTGCGTGAGGAGCTTTCCATACGCGAAGTCAGAGTCTGAAAACCGGCTGAACCAGGCGAGGCTGTCGTAGATCGAGTGATAAACACCGCCGCCCCCCTCACCGCCGAATCCGAGGTCCAATGCGGCAACGCCGAGGTGGTCGATGAAGGCGGTGTAATCGGACCCGGAGCCGAGAGCCCCGATGCGCAGGTCGGCCCGATTGTTGATCTCCTTCCTTTCAGTTACATCCGCTGTCTGTTCAAGCCGGTGTTCGCGCATCGCATCGTAAACGGATTTCTTATGCACCGGGTCGATCACGTCGCGGGCAACCTCATGCAGGAAGCCTTCCAGTGAATGCGAACCGGAAACATTAAGCCAACCTTTGCCATTCGAGTCGGTGTTGAGGTATGCGACCGCCTTGTTTTCCAGTTCCGCGGCGTGTTGTTCCACCCATTCGGTCGAGCCTAGCAGCCCCGGTTCCTCCCCGTCCCAGGCGGCTAAGATAATGGTCCGCTTGGGACGCCATCCCTGTTGCAGGAGATCTCCTAACGCGCGGGCCTGTTCGAGTTCGGATACCAGGCCGCTCACCGGATCGGAGGCGCCGTAAACCCAAGCGTCGTGATGATTGCCATGGATGATCCATTCATCGGGGAAGGTGTTCCCCTGGATGCGCGCAATCACATCGTAAATAGTATGGAGGCTCCAGTCGCTCGCTATCTTGAAATGGACCACGGCGGGGCCGGGACCGATGCAATAGGTAATGGGCAATGCGCCGCGCCAGGACTCCGGAGCGACCGATCCGCGCAGGTTTTTCAACAGAGGCAAAGCGTCGCCCCAGCTGAGAGGCATCACGGGAATCTTCATGATTGTCGGAGCCTCGGCGATCGGCAGGCGGTGAGCATCCGGAGTGGCTCCGACACCGGGAGTCAGCGGGTCACCCGGGTAGAGTGGCATATCCACCACACTGCCCCGCTGAACACCCTGCTCCGGGCGGTAGGGCCCTTCAGGATACGCCAGCCCCTGGTAGTAGCCGTCGTCCTTGGGATCGGAGTAGATAAGACAGCCGGCCGCGCCGTGTTCATATGCCACCTTGGGCTTGATTCCGCGCCAGCTTCCGCCATAGCGCGCGAGCACGATCTTCCCCTTCACATCCACTCCCAGCTTTTGCAAGATCTCATAGTCGCTGGGTACGCCGTAGTTCACGTAGACAATTTCAGCCGTCACGTCTCCATCTGCCGAATAGACATTGTAAGTCGGCAGCTGGCCCGCGCCTGAGGAGGTCGGATCTTGATCGAAGGCCGGCTCCTGCAATCGTGCCACATAATGTTCCGGTGACATCAGCTCGACCCGGCGGTCCCTGGGAGTCGGGTACAGGACTTGGAACTCCTCGATCGACGCCTGCAATCCGAACGAGCGGAACTTCTGTAGGATCCAGTCGGCGTTGGCTTTGTCTTGAGCGGAACCGACGTGGTGCGGTGCCGCAGCCAGCGCAGCCTGATATTCGCGCAATAGGTCGGGACGTGGAATTGCGCGCATCTTCTGTTCCCAGGCCGACTCCTCCTTGGCCTGGTCGATCGAGAACCCGCGTATCGAAGGTCCCGTCTGGGCGCCGCTCTGGAAGCCTCTCGGTTCAAGAGCCATGCCCAAGCAGAATAGTAATAAGAGCGCGATACTCCGCATGTTTGGTGAGAGCATTTGAGGCCTCCTCGGTATTTGATTTCTCAAATTTATCCGCGAATCCGCATGGGAATCGTACACAAAAGAGATACGACAAAACCGCTCATTTCAGATCCTCACGGTCCGCCCAGGTTAGGCCGCTGCAACTCTTCTTACTCCGTAGGATCTTGAATTTTGGGACCAGGCTGGAGTATTGTACGCCGTCTGACTCATTAGACGGACGATAAATATGGCATGACGCGCATGCCTCTGTCGTCGGATCGGGCGGGGTCAGCCACGGCCTTGAACGAAAAAACGGTGTCAATGGTTGCTGCTACAGTGCGCATTTGTTGATGCGCTGTCTCGGCATTGAGTAACATTTAGGTGTTTGTCGGGTATCGAAAAACAAACATCCTTCTTAGGAGTGAGCTATGAAAAAGGCTGTATTGTTGATGGTTGTCGTTGCGTTGGCTTTATTGTGTTGTTTGCTGGCATTCGGCGCGGACGCCAAGAAGGGCGCGGATGTATACGCAAAGAATAATTGCAAGATGTGCCACTCGATCGCAGGCGTTGGTAGTCCAAAAAGTCCTTTGGACGGTGTCGGCGCCAAGCTGACTGAA
>JBEKYG010000842.1:0-2745 GCA_049511215.1 Acidobacteriota bacterium
ACTGACCTTAACCTGACTGAGCAGCCGGAGGGCATTGATCTGCTGGAGTTGATTCCCATTCGCCTTGGCCAGATCCAGAGCCTTTTGCAGCAGGGTCTCAGACTTTTCAAAGTTTCCGCGCTGGATTTCCAGCAGTGCGGTACTCTGCAGTGCTTCATTCGCCCCTTCCACATTGCTGGCGTCCCGGTAGAGGTCCCCGGCCTGTTTCAGGGCTGCTTCGGCTTCCTGGTACTTTTTCTGGCTGGTAAGCAACTGCCCGATTCGGAGGTAGGCCGGCGTGTTTTGCGAATCCAGAGCAATCGAGCGCCGGTAACTGGCGAGCGCGCCAGTCGGATCGTTGAGGCGTTCTTGAGCGCGTCCGAGATCGAACAGCACCCAGGCCTTGTCCGTTGCCGGCGAGGCGTCGACGATCTGCTGGTATTTCTCCACGCTCTTCTGGTAATCACCGGTTACCGTGTATCGGATTGCTTCGATGGTAAGGGCCTCACGCGCAGACAGCCTGTTCATATTGAATCCGGGCGGCGTTGCCTTCAGCATCGATTTGCTCGCCTCATCGCGGTATTCAAGTTCAGACCAGGCCTCTGCGAGCCGGGCGTGCGCCAACAGGAAGTCATCATCGAGATTGGCTGCACGGGCAAGTGCGGTGGCCGCCGATCGGTAAGTGCCGTCTCTCAGGGCCCGCAAGCCGGTCTCATACCAGCGTAAAGCTTCACTCTTGGGTACGTAGGGCCTGTTAGACCATCGCAACCACCACGCACCGCCTGCCGCCAGGCCCAGCACCAGCAAAATCGAAAGTGCCAGCACGCGGCGGGACAGCCGTGTAGGTTTGAAAGTAAGTTCGGTGGGAAGCAATTGGGTTTGCTGCAGCGCATGCAAATCGGACAGTATTTGCTCGCTGCTCTGGTAGCGGTCCGCAGGCTTCTTGGCCAGCAGTTTGAGTACGATCCTGTCCAGTGATTTGGGAACTTCAGGATTGATTGCCGATGGCGGATCAGGATCGAGGATTCGGATCGCGGCTATGGTTTCACGGGTGTCCGTGCCTTGAAACGGGCGCCTGCCGGTCAGACATTCGTAGAGGACTGCCCCTAGTGAAAAGAGATCAGAGCGCGAATCCATGATCTGTCCCGCGGCTTGTTCGGGAGACATGTAGGCCGGCGTTCCTGCAAAGCCGGTCGGGAGAATCTTGACAGGCGGGGCTGCGACTGTGGTTTCGGGTTCAGCTTCAGCCGGCGCCGCAACAGGTATCACGGCTCTCTTGGCAATTCCAAAATCGAGCACCTTGGCACGGCCATTTTCAGTGATGAAGATATTGGCAGGCTTGATGTCGCGATGGACGATGCCTTTCCCGTGCGCCTCTCCAAGGGCAGAGCAGACTTCTTCCGCAATATGGACGACCATGTCAGGTTTCATCGGCCCGCTTCGAATCACATCATTCAGCCCCCTGCCCTCCACGAGTTCCATCACAAAGAATGGAACACCATCCGCGGTTTCTCCGAAATCGTAGATCTGGGCGATATTGGGATGATTCAACGATGAGGCGGCTCGGGCCTCCTCGGCTAGTCGGTGTCGGGCACGGGGGTCCTGGTCTTCAGCGGCAAACTTGAGGGCCACCCGCCGGTGGAGTTGGATGTCGGTGGCTGAATAGACGATCCCCATCCCGCCCTCGCCGAGACGGCCGTCGATCCTGTAATGACTCACAGTTTTGCCGAGCACAAGTGCGTCGAAGCGCATCCCTCCGGTCTTTAGGACATTCTTATCCGCGGCGCGCCTACGGGCAAGTCAAAAGTGAGGGAGAGGCGGCATGAACGTGGAGAACGGGGGGCCGGCCGATACCAACCAGTTTTTTCAGTCAACCGCAGAAATGCCGAGTCTCGTTCAAACAAAACCGAAAATCATCGGACTGCGCCCGGCGCTTTCCGGGCGTATATGGTGACTCCGTGTTGATTTTCGGAATTCAGGTGAATCAGGGCGACGAAAGCACGGCCCTGGTAGGGCCCGATCGTCCCCGACTGCGATACACCGGCAACTTGTCAGACAAGGTCGAAATCGGCGGATTTCGACCTGCTGCCTGGGTTGTATAACTCAGCCACAATACTATGATTCTGATAGGCTCGGAGGAAAAAGGAAGTGGTCGGGGCGAGAGGATTCGAACCTCCGACCTTACGGTCCCGAACCGTACGCGCTACCAAACTGCGCCACGCCCCGTCCAGAGTCAGGTGGAAATCCTAGCCTAAATTCATCAATCGATCAACCCTAAACCAAAAAACCAGGAGCGGCGAAACCATCGCTGCGCTTCCTTTCGCAGCGAATCCGCCATCGCGTAATCCGTTTGGTCCCGCTGCAGCGGTGTGATCGAGATGTAATGGTCCATAATAGCCTGGAAGTCCGGCGGCATATCCGACTTACGCTGATCTTCGGCGATTTCGAGGTCCGCGCTGCCCATGGCGCCTGCCCGATCTAACGAGTTGAAGTGAGGGAAGTGGAGCACGCATCCCTGGCGCGTGATCTTCACCCCGCGGATTTTGCGCACGGGAATGTTCACGTTCAGGCAGAGTCCGCCGTCAGACCTCTGTTCCAGCATGGTCGTAACCAAGGTTCTAATAAACTTCGCCCCCTTATCGAATCGGATGGGGCTGTCGTCGTAGGCCTGGGACACGGCAAGGGCAGCAATACCGCGATGGGAAGCTTCACGAGCCGCGGCGACGGTGCCCGAATACATGATGTCATCGCCCAAGTTGGCGCCAT
>JBEKYG010000843.1:0-2737 GCA_049511215.1 Acidobacteriota bacterium
AGTTTCGCCCCGCGGAAGAGGTCATCGGAAGATTTGCGATCTGCGCGGCTTCCAGTTGTGTGGACACGTCGGACCGGTCGGTCTGAAGTATTGCAGCCGCCGCTGTAACCGTAACCGTCTGGTTTATCTTGGCCACCTGCAATTGAACATCAACTCGCCGCAAGGCGTTCGCATTTATGGCAACATTCTCGGTCACAACCGTGCTGAACCCGGGCGCCGAAATCGTCACCTTGTACGTACCTGGCAGCAATCCGGTGAATAGATAGATGCCGCTTTGGTCCGTTGTCGCATGATTGGCCGCGCCCGTGCCGACGTTAAGGGCTTCGACACCAGCGCCGGGTACGGTCGCCTTGCTCGGGTCGGTAACCGTTCCCGTGAGCGATCCGTAAAGAACCTGCGCGGGAACCGTGCCCGACAACAGCAGAACGCCGGCCAGCACGACAAGGCAAAACGCCGCACATCGGCTGAACTGCATCCTTCCCAGCTTGCGTACTTGGAACTGCATAATTGCCTCCCTAATCTGGCCGCTTGTAGCGCGGCTAGCTGAACCAAGTTTTTCCTGCCCGCCACCTCCTCCGCAGAACCTGAATCACCGTACTTCGGGAGTGCTTCCGATTGTCTCAAAGGCAAGCCCGAGCCCTCACTCCAGGGTCACCATCTGATGCGGCGCTTGCCTGAAGCGGGGCTCCATACGATTACTGCATGCGAGACTCTCGTCATTCTTGGAACGGCATCCATTTCGATATCAACAGTTCGTTAACTGCTAATGGCGTCGTCTTGAAAACAACCTAATTGCCTGCGGGAAAGGCTCTGATATTTGTTGCGGTCCGCAACTATATCAATGGTCCAAAACCCTGTCAACGCAAATCAGTCGGAACCTGCGATTCAGACAGTAAGGAAAAACATAGCCATGAAGAACATGAGGCAGCATAGCCGCAACCAAGATCCAACACCAAGACGCGAAGACTCTAAGACGCCAAGAAATCAAGGATTAAAGCTTTTGGCATCTTGAAGTCTTGGCAGCAAAAATCCTTTGCGCCCGGCAAAGGATTTGAGGGTAAGTAGTACGAATCACAGGAATCGGCCCGATGGCAATTGACTCAGAATTCAGCAGGGGTATATCATGCGGCCCTGATGCAATGAGAAAAATCGATCTCAGCAATGTACAATCCGCCTCAAGCGAAACGGCCCGTGACATCAACCGCCGAATTTTGCTGAACCTCATCCGCAGCCGCCAACCCATCTCGCGCGCAGATCTGGCCAGGTCTTCGGGGCTGCAGCGAAGCACGGTTTCCGCAATCGTGGATCACCTGATTCAGGAAGGTTGGGTGGTTAAGGGCTCGGTGGGCCGGCTGCCGCGGGGCCGGCGCCCGATTTACCTGAAGCTCAATGCCCAGCGTGCCATCATCGGAATTGATATCCGGCCTTCCAGGACTATTGTTGCCATCGCCGATATTAATGCCCATTTCGATTCTCAGGAGATTCTTCCAACTCCTCCTGATCCCAGGACAGCCGTCAAACAACTGGCGGATCGCCTGCAACACCTGATTCACTCGCGGCCCGGCATGTCGTTTGAGGGCGTCGGTGTCAGCCTTCCGGGGCGGATCGACGCGAAATCTCAGAAGTTATGTTTCGCTCCGAACCTCCCCTGGCGCAGTTTCGACATTAAGACACCGCTATCGAGGGCGACCGGCCTGGAGGTCGAACTGGAAAACGCAGCCAACGCCTGCGCATTGGCGGAAGCCTGGTTCGGACCGAGCGACAGCACGCATGATTTTGTCGTTGTTACCGTGTCGGAAGGCATCGGAACCGGTCTGTTCATGAATGGTCAGCTGGTCCGGGGGCCAAACGGGATGGCGGGGGAGTTTGGGCACACGACCCTCGAGGTTAACGGGCCGCTATGCGGTTGTGGCAACCGGGGCTGCTGGGAAATGCTGGCATCCAATCGTGCTGCCGTGCGCTACTACAATCAATCCGCAGAGACAGGAAATGGGCCGAGCTATCTGGAGTTGTTGGTTTTGGCGGATCAAGGGGATGTGAGGGCCGCCAAAGCCCTGGACGCTCAGGCGCTTTACCTTGGCCGCGGCCTGCGCATGCTCGCCGCCGGTTTTGCTCCTGCCGCCATCGTCATAGTAGGGGAAGTAACACGAGCCTGGCACCGTTTCGGCCCTGCCATCAAAAAGGAAGTCGCCGCGTCCCCGCTCCCCGGCAATATGCCTCGCATTCAGCCGGCACATGACGGCGAGACCGCCCGTCTGCGCGGCACAGTCGCCCTGGTCCTACAAAAACACTTTGCTGCCTCTTCATTCCTCTGATTCGACGGTTCGCGGCAGTTCACTTTCTATTTTTCGCATATTGTTGTAGCATGCAACTAAATATGAAAACTCACGACATCAATCAAACCGACAGGAGAAGCAATGGCGCCAAGGCTTTTCGTGCTGTGGGGTTTGCTGGTGGCCGGCAGCCTGCAGGCGGAGACCGGATCGAGCGCCTGGCTGAGATACGCCGCACTCGATGATGCTGCCGCGCGGCAATATCGCCTGGCAGTGCCCGCGGTCATGGTATCCGTGGGTGATTCGCTGCTGATCCAGAGCGCGAGACAGGAATTGATCCGGGGAATCCGCGGGATGCTGGGCCGGACGCTGCGCGTTGAACCGCGCATTCCCGAGGAGACCGCCCTCGTGCTGGGCACGCTGGCCACGCTCCGCCAGGCAGCCCCGCGGTTCCCGCTCTCGGC
>JBEKYG010000844.1:0-2728 GCA_049511215.1 Acidobacteriota bacterium
CGGGAAACTCCAGGACCATCGCGCGCACAGTCGGCACGCCGGTGTCATAGGATTCGCGTGTATAGGTATAGATGTAGGGTGTGAGCCGCATCTTGAGCTTCAGATACTTGCGGTTTGTGCTCGTGTAGGGTTCGCCGAAGATCCACGGCTGCTTCATGAGGTTGGTCTGTTTGGACCAGCCGCTGATGATCATCAGCACCGGCGTAAAGCACTTCCACTGCAGATCCCGGACCTGGGTCTGGGCGCTGCCGCCGAAGATGCCGTCCACGTCGCCCGTGGCGGCGTTAAAGCCTGACAGGCCGGCGCCAAGCACGGTGGGGATGTGGAAGCGGATGTACTCCCAGTTGCCGGATTGATCGCCCGACCATATCGTAGAGTAACGCTGCGCGCCGGACCAGGCGCACGTCGTCCAGACGAAGCCACGCGCGTCGCTGTTTTTCTCGATACCCTCGTACGCATCGCGCATGCCGTTGAGTGCAAACTGATATCCCCGCCCGACCCAGGCGACATCTAGCTTCATGGCGCGGGAGCCGAGAACGCTCACTTCATTGGCGATCCGGTCGAGCCCCTTTTCGGTCCACAGCCCAGTGTAAAAACCGCGCTTGTGAAGCTCCGCGATCGTAGAATCCAGATCGACGTAACCGCAGCCGTAGCCGTCGTTGGGCATGATCCAGCCGCCCGGCATGTCATTCGCGCGATACTTATCCGCGACCTTTTGAATGACGTCGGGCGTTTTTCCGGTCTTGTTGTAGCAGTCGGAATCGCCGAACTCGAGGCCCCAGCGGGGCGGGAAGAAGGGACGGCCCGTGATCAGCGTGTAACCATCGAGAATCTTCTTGAGAGACGGCCCGTAGAAATAATAACAGTCGAACCGCGGCTCGTCATGCGACAGACTGAGTGGGGATAGGAAATCATATTTGCCCGGCGCCATCGTGTTGCGGAAGGCGCCGTAGCCCGCAGTGCTCATGTAAAAGGGGGCGGGGTTCGGAGTCGCGCCGTCTCCCCAACCGCGAGTATTAAGCCGGATGTTGACCGACGTGTCCCGGTGGGAAAAGTAGCCGTTCTGCATCCCGCCGCCATAAAAGTTTTCGTTTTCGCCTCGGCCCAGGGTTTGGATGGTTGCGGGGCCATAAGTCAGCGGACGGGTCTCCTGCCAGATGACCACCGCATTGTCCTTATCGAATAAGGCGAACTGCAGGGGCCTTTTATTAACACGCAGAACACACTCCTTGCTTTCCAGCCTGTAGTATTGGCCCGCGTCCCTCCAGGACACGGAGATCGGAGCCCCCTTAAAAATAACGATCTGGGCATCTTCGGCTGCCGGCTGCGCTTCGGTGAAACTGCCGTCCGGCCCGACCCAGATTCTAAAGATGTCATCACGGTAGAAAATCACCCGGACCCGGTCGGTCCCGGCGGCAATGTTGAAGACGTCGTCCTTCACCTCGAAATTCGTGACCTCGCCGAGCGTGATACTCCTCCCGCGTGCCGGAACTGGGCGCGCGCCGGCGCCCTGCTGGCCCTGAGCCGGAGCCGCCTGCCCCTGCCAGGCCTGCTGGGCTGATTGCGCCCACGACAATTGAAAACAGATTAGGATTGAGCCAATCACAAGATATCTTTTGTGATGCGTCATTCGGATACTCCTTCGCTGGCTCGAGATATTTACAAACGGTAGTCAGTGTGAGGTATTTCTATCCCGCCATGATGGATGGCGCAAGCATAAAATCGAGCCACAAACCACGAAAGAGACAAAAAGGACCCTCGTAATACTTACCCGCAAATCCTTTGCCGAGCGCAAAGGATTTTTACCGCCAAGACTCCAAGACTCCAAGGCGCCAAAAGTGTTAATCTTTACTTAAATTCAAAATTCTAAAATCTCGAATTTCGAATCTCGAATCGCCGGTCTTTGGCGTCTTAGAGTCTTCGCGTCTTGGTGTTAGATTTTGGTTGCGACTATGCCTCCTCGTGCAATTCGGGCATTTCGTGGTTTGCGTTTAGACCCGAATTGCTTCCCGGATATGCTATCATCCAATCTTACGGCGGGCGCCGAAACGCCGCCAGTCCCTTGGAGATTGAAAGAGGTAATGGGAACCAGCAACTACGAAGAGAACGACAAGGCCAACGGCATGGGAGCTGCCAAGCAGCCACTGGACTTCATTCGCACCATCATCGAAGCGGACCTCAAAGCAGGTAAAAACAACGGTCGCGTCGCAACGCGATTTCCGCCCGAGCCGAATGGCTACCTGCACATCGGGCATGCCAAATCGATCTGCCTGAACTTCGGCATCGCCGCGCGGTACGGAGGCGCCTGCAATCTGCGGTATGACGACACCAATCCGACTAAAGAGGAAGTTGAGTACGTCGACGCGATCCAGGAAGACGTTCACTGGCTGGGATTTGACTGGGGAGACCGCCGGTATTACGCTTCCGACTACTTTGAGCAGCTTCACCGTTATGCAGTCGAGCTTATCAACAGGGGCAAGGCGTATGTAGACAGCCTCGGCGCGGACGAAATCCGCGCCTACCGTGGCACTCCTACGGAGCCGGGCAAGGACAGCCCCTACCGCAACCGCTCGATTGAGGAGAATCTCAACCTGTTCGAACGCATGCGTCAGGGGATATTCCCGGATGGCGCCCATGTGCTCCGCGCCAAGATCGACATGAGTTCACCAAACTTCAATATGCGGGATCCGACCATCTACCGCATCCGCCATGCCGCGCATCACCGGAC
>JBEKYG010000845.1:0-2728 GCA_049511215.1 Acidobacteriota bacterium
GGCCGCATTCTGCGCAACGCGGACGGACGCGTCGCAGCCATCGTCGAAGAAAAAGATGCCACCCCCGAGCAAAGAGAGATCAAGGAAATCAACGCCGGCTTCTACTGCTTTCAGATTCCGGCGCTGCTCGGCGCTTTGGAGAAAATATCCAACCGCAACGCGCAGCGGGAATATTATCTTACCGATTTAATCGAGATCCAACAGCGGAGCGGGTTGCGCGTCGAGGCGCTGCTGCACTCAGACTTTGAGGAGCTGCGCGGGATCAACACGCGCAATGAGCTGGCTGACCTTGCGAAAGCGCTGCGGGCGCAGAAGAACCGGGAGCTGATGGCCGGGGGCGTCTCCTTGATCGATCCCGAACATACTTATATCGACCTCGACGTGACAGTCGAGAAGGATGCGACCATCTACCCCATGGTGACCCTGGAGGGAGCCACGCGCATTGGCGAAGGCAGCGTCATCCATTCTGGCTCGCGCATCGCCAACTCTGTAATTGGACCCGATGTCGAAATTCTGGAATCTTGCCTCATCACCGATTCGGAGGTTGGTAAAGGGACCGCGGTGGGCCCGTGCGCTCATCTGCGGGGACACACGTACATCGGCGAAAAATGCCGGGTCGGGAATTTTGTCGAAATCAAGAAGAGTACGCTGGGCAATGGAACCAAGGCGGCTCATCTGGCATATCTGGGAGATGCTACGATCGGCCGTGACGTGAACGTGGGCGCCGGAGTCATCACCTGCAATTATGACGGCGTTCACAAACATGCTACCATTATTGAGGATGAGGTTTTCATAGGTACTGATTCGCAGCTGGTCGCGCCCGTGCGGATCGGACGTGGCGCCTACGTGGCAGCGGGAAGCTGCATCACCGAGGATGTCCCCCCGGGAGCCTTGGGCATAGCACGTTCACGGCAAACCATCAAAGAAGAGTGGGTGCGACACCGGAAGGAATCCAAGTAGTCCGGATGATCAACTGCCGCAATTGCATCAACTGGGTCGACGAAAGCCTGGAGCAAATCCAGGCCGACAAGAGTAACGGTTCTCACATCTTCATGGGCTGCCGGATCTACGGATTCCTTGAGAACACAGCGCTTGAGAGTTGCCCGCATTATGTCGAGAGCGAGAATCTCTATACCATCTGCCAGACGTGTCACATTACGGTGCCCAAGGTCTGCGTATCCCTGGGTGAATGCGTCAATTGCACGGACACCGATCTGTTCTGCGTCGACCACTGCATTGGCGGAGACCAACGGAAGTACTGCACGCATTTCATCCGCCTCTACACCGAAGGTGCACATCTCATAGATCAGGACCAGGCATTCGATCTTTTTCCCATCCTGGGAATGCCCGGCGAGAAGCGAGATGCCGCTCAGCACGCCGGCGCCGCTCCAGGTAGGACCAGACCCGAAGAGCCGACATCACACTCCCGGGAGGACGAGGATTCGGACCCCCACGAGTAAGAGCCGGCGTCCATCGACCTTCAACTCGAACTGATCCGTTCTTAGATCGGGAACAAAATGTCCCTGGCGGTTGAAGACCATGACATCCGTTTGAACCAGCCCGACAGTAACGCGGATTGGCTTGCCGGCTTGCTCAGTCTGCTGCTCTGTCGGGAGCTTTTGCACCTGAGCACGAAGGGGGATTGCCGTCATGCACATGCACGATAGGAAAGCGAGAGTTTGCAGCAGCCACTGCAGAAAACGCATGTATAGGCTCATTGGGATTCTCCTGCGCACAGGGCTTCACGGGGACACAGTCCTGTCATGATCGGATTTTGATGCCTCAGATGTCATGAATTGCTGTGTTGGGTTCCAGCCAAAAGCAGCGTTGTGGCAGCAAAACCAGGTAAACCATACATTGGCCTGCCCGCTGGGCGGCCTTAGGGCGAGTACGCCACTACCCAGCCGTTGAGTTGATCGACAACCCAAAAACCTTGCAATGTCATAAGATACGGCGACTATGAGGCCCATGCGTACGCGTGGACGGATTCCTACTTCTTTTGGCGGAATGAGTCGCCGGTGTCTTGATCCATCCACTCCTTGGCGCCATCGCGGGCCATGAGGGGCGATTCGAGTTAAATAAGAGCATCGTCTTCAGGCGCGATGAGGTCTTTGGCGGGCCCGGGTCAAAGCGCCTCGGGTACTAGCGGAACTCTCAGTGCTCGGGCGGCGGCCCTCAGCAGCTCGTCCAGCGAGGCAAGCGGGGTTCCCTGGCGCATGGCCAGTTCCAGATAGGCGGCGTCATAAGCGCATAGCTTCTGCTGGCGGGCAAGAGCCAGGATGTCACTCCCCGCCCGCATCGCGGTTTCGGGATCAGCCTCAATCGGCAGTTTCTGGAGCGAAGCCCAGGCCGCCGCCGAATCGGCCTGTGAAATGCGCTTGCGGCGCTCAGCAACCAGGAGTGCGTTGGCAACTTCCTGGGCCCAGATGGATGGCACTAAAGCCTTCATCCCGCCCTCGATCAGCTTGCGCACGGCCTGGTTCTTGTCAGTCCGCTCGCCGGGCAGAAACCAACTGAGCGCGATAGAACCATCCATCGGTGGATTTAGCCAAATACGCAGGTAAGCATATCAAGATCAGCTTTGAAACCAAGCCAGGGCCGCAGGGAGATGCAACCGGTGACTGGTTCGCTTGGAGCAATCCCGAGATAACTCGGTAGCTCGACTGCTCCCTGCATTTCCGCCCACACTTCCGGCCCTAAAGAATCCTCTGGGCTTGACTTCGATCTC
>JBEKYG010000846.1:0-2721 GCA_049511215.1 Acidobacteriota bacterium
TGACGCCGCTGCAGAGGCGGGCTTATGAACTGCTGGGATTGTTGCCAGTAAATGGAAAATGAAATTGCGGATATCTCCTGCAAATTCAGTCAAATACTGTCCCAACCCCCGTGGAACTTCGGACTAACAATCCGTTCCGAGATCCAAGCTTATTCCTTTTTCATCCAGAAATTTTTTGTCTGTTTTCGGTCAGCCGGATCGATGCCTCTCTGAGTCGGTAGCTCCGTCCTTCGAACTTGAGCAGATGGCCGCGGTGAAGGAGCCGGTCCTGAATGGCCGACGAAGCGGCGTTGTCGTCGAGGAGCTTCCCCCAGTCATCCAGGGGACGATTGGAAGTAATCAGGCTGCTTTTTCTCGAGGTGTATCGATTCAAAATAATCTCGAGTAAATCGTCGGCAGCCTGTCTCGGCACGTTCTTGCGCAGAAACAAATCGTCAATGACCAGCAGGTCGGATTCGGAGAAGAGCTTTGTGACCTTCTTCCTCCGCCTGAGCTGATCGGACTCGAAGAGGTCTTCGAAAAAGGTGTGGGCTTCCCGGTAAATGACCTTGTAACCAGTCTGAATGGCGACATGCGCCACGGTCTTGGCAATGTGGCTCTTCCCGGTTCCGGGCGACCCGATTAGAAGGGCATCCGCGCCGTCACGGATGAATTTGCCGCTGACGAGTTCGTAGATTTCCTTTTTGGGGAGCTTCGGATTGAAGCCCCAGTCGAACTCGGTCAGAGTGGGCCGATCGGGAAGTCCGGATGCTTTGAAACGGGTTTCCACGAGCCGGGAGTTTCGCCAGTCCATTTCATCCTGCACCAGGCAGGCAAAAACTTCTGCAAAAGAAGCGCCCTGGTTGGCCTGAACGAGTCGGGTTTCCAGGGTGGCATTCATGCCATGCAGGCGAATCATTTTGAGATTTCTTTGTAATTCGGCTAACGATATTTCCATCAAGTTTGCTCCTTTCTCTTCTTTCTCATCCTGGTTTTTAAAAACAGCCTTGGGTACGCAATCGTTGAAGTTATGCTACAGACATGTCAGCCGGGTCCTTGATCGAGCCCGGGATCAGGTCCCGGGGCAGGTTCCGGTCCCAGTCAAACACGGTCACATCGAAACTATGCTGTCGTAACAGCTCCAATGCCCGACAAGCTCCTTTTTGCCCGGCATCGTCCCGGTCCAGAAACAACACGATTCGGGGGAATCCGATCCGGGATCGAATCCACGCCAGCCGCTCGATCTGCTCGGCGGAGATGTGCGCTCCCATCAAAGCGCCGACATTGAGGCAGCCCGCCTCTACCAGCTTGGCAACATCAAAGAAGCCTTCCACCAGAACCAGGCCGAAAGTACTCACCTGGCGGCCGGCTTCCGGATCCAGCAGGAGCCGATCCTGGTTGTAGATTTCCAGCCCTTTCCGAAATGGGTAGCTCCAGTACTTTCCATCCGTGTTCTCCTGTTCGGGTACGAGGGCCCGCCCAGTGTGGCTCAGGATGACCGGCTGAAGTCCCTGGCCGTTTTCTTTCACGCCCCGGATTTGAAACACCAGGCGGGAATGCAGAGGAGAGCCTGGTTTTCCGTTGCCTCTCGGGGGCAAAAAGCCACAGCCCAAGTAACGGCAGGTGGCAACAGTAATGCCGCGACGGATCAGCTCCGGGTGATCAGGGTGAAGATAGCGGCGCAGATCGATTCCGATGGCGTGATTGGCAGTAGTCGCGCTGATGAGGCAGTTCACCGGATTTGGTTTCGCTTTTGGTTCCGGAACCGGCGGTGTCGGCGGCAATGCCGTGCAGATTCCCTGGGCGACCATCCACCCGGCGGTCTCAAACATGGTCATCACACGGCCCTGCTGGTGCAGCATCTCCCGGCAGAACTGGATGATGCCTCCGCCCTTGCCGCTGCTGAAGTCCTTATAGATATTGGCCGTCAGGCTGACGTGCATCGAGGCCCGCTGTTCCTGAGTGAACGGCGACCGGAGCCATATCTCATCATCCCGGCTGCAGCGCTGGTGATCGACATTCAGCTGGAACACTTCGATCACCTTCCGCCAGTTCGCCTGCTGCCAGACCTCCCGCATTTGCTCCGGGTCGATGCTTCGTGATTGAAGAACAGCCGGCTTCTGTGGAACCGGCGGTGCCGGCGGCTCGGCCTGGGCCGCGTGTTGATCCCAGAAGGCGGCGTAATCCTCCCCTGGGCGAATCAAAGCATGTTCTTGTGTGAGATGGCCCGCTTCTTCGGCTTTTGGTTCCGCGGCTTCCGCCGCCATGCTTTCCACGATCCGCCGTATGGCTTTGGAGCTTCTCAGCCCGTTACGTTTGGCAACTTCGGCTGCTTTCTCTACATAGCAGGCCGCGTAGTGTCGGACCAGATTGACGAGCGCGTACATGCGGCGTTGCCCGCTGCGGCCTTCTTCCTTAAACCAGGCCTCGCACAAATCGAAGGTGTGCGGGCCGATGCATTCGGCCTGGGCCAGCAGCCGGTCCGTTTCCCTGGACGGATTGAAGATCCGATCCGCGGGATCCATCATCAGGGAGCCAGGTCGTCGGCTCTTGGGATGGCGGCGGATGACCTCCATCCGGACCGGATCCAGAATCTCGATCTGATCCTCGTAGATTCGGATGTCGGGTAGAATCTGGGTGCGCGCACCCTTAGGTTGAGAGTGACCATTTCCGCCCTTTCGGTTGCGGCATGGGTTCCTATTTCCGCCATAGGCCACGTTTCCCAGAAGCCCCCTGCGATCC
>JBEKYG010000847.1:0-2719 GCA_049511215.1 Acidobacteriota bacterium
AGCTGAAAGTGGAATCCCCCGTCGTCCTCACCGGAGGAATGGCCAGGGACGCCGGACTGGTTGCCGCTATCCGGGAACTCTGCAACGACCGGAATCTGCATTTGGAGATTTTCCCGGCCCGGGACGGTTTTGCGGCCGGTGCGATCGGAGCCGCCCTCTGGGGCGGCTATCGTCACTTCAAACTGCTGGAGGCGCCGGCATGAAGCCCAACCGAATCTGGCACAGCGAGCTGGCACTTCCGGAGTATCCGCCAAACCTGGCAATGCTCTTGAACCAGAACGCGCATGCCTTCGGCAAGAATCCGATCTACCAGGAGCTGCATAACGGTCAGTATGCGACTTTGACCTGGAGTGATTTTCAACAGGACGTCATTCGTCTGCAGGGCGCTCTGTCTACCCGAGGGCTGCTCCCGGGGGACCGCGTGGCGATTCTTTCGCAAAACCGCCGCGAGATGCTCGAACTGGAGCTCGCCGTGATGGCCATGGGTGCCGTTTCGGTGCCCATCTATGCCGGCTATCTTCCCGATACCTCCCAGGCGCTGGTTGAATTCTGTCAGCCGCGGATGGTAGTCGTCGCGGATCAGACCCAGTACTCAAAGCTCTCGACTCCGGATGCATTCGCTGCTGTGATTCATTTCGACCCGATCCTGACGAACGGGCAGGTCCATGTGATCTCCTTCGAAGAATTGCTGGCCGCTCCGCCTCTGTCTCACGAAATTCGCGACACCGGCGTGACGCCCGATACGATTACCTTGAACATGTACACCTCCGGTACGATGGGAACACCCAAGTGCGTGCAGTTGACCCACGGCAATATCCTCTCTCAACAGGCGGCGATGCATGTCCTCTGGAAGCTCGACCATCGCGACCGTTTTCTCTCCTACCTCCCCTGGCATCACAGCTTCGGCGGGATCTATGAGAAATACGCCGCCATTACGAATGGTGCGCTCCTGGCGCTGGAGCATGGGTTCGGGAAGAATATCGAGATCCTGCTGGACAACTGGGAAAAGGTTCGGCCCACGGTCTTTTTCAGCGTACCCAAAATCTATCAGGAAATCGCAACGCGGGTCTTGAAGGATCCCGGCCTGGGATGGCTCATTTTTCACAAGGAATTGCGCTTCGTTTTCACTGCCGCGGCGCCACTGCCGAAAAGTGTCTCCGACATGTTTGTCGAGCGCGGCATTCCCGTTTACGAAGCCTGGGGGTTGACTGAAACATCTCCATGCTGCACGGTCACGGACCCAACCCTCCCGCGCATGCCGGGCGTTGTCGGCAAGCCGATTCCCGGAGTCTCCCTGAAAATTGACGACGCCGGCGAGATCCTGGTGCGTGGTCCCAATGTCATGAAGGGCTATTTCAATAACGCGGAAGCGACCCGCAAGGTCCTGGCCGACGACGGCTGGTTCGCTACGGGTGATATCGGCGAATTCACCGACACCGGTCTTCGCCTCATCGCGCGCAAGGATCGCATTTTTAAGCTCAGCAATGCCCAGAAGGTCATCCCGACCGAGATTGAGGCCCTGATTCTCAAGGAGTGTGCCTATCTTTCGTATGCCTTCGTCACGGGTGAGGGGCGTGATTACCCCGTGGTTCTGCTTTTCCCCAACAAAGGGATGTTTGCCCGGATTCCTGATGCCTCCCAATTGAAGGCAGGTTGCCATTGTCCGGAAAGCCTCGAGGACATGTCGGTATGTCTTCACCGCTGCCTGAGAGAGATCAATGACGCACTGGAAGCGAGATATTCCCGGCCGATGGAGGCCCTGCTGATCGATCACGAGCTGATCATCGGGAGTGAAGCGCTGACGCCGTCCATGAAAGTCATTCCCAGCAGGGTCGCCAGAATTTTCAGGGAGTACATCGAGCGGCTGTACGGTTCGGAGAAACAGCTGCCGGACAAGGTCTATGTCATTCATTTGAGGTGAGCATGGCCCGGCTGGAGTCGCAGGATACGCTCAAGAGGATTTTGCAGACTTACTTCCAGAACCTCAGGTCTCCGCTGGCCTGGTGCACGAGCGCCGGACCGGCCGAAATCCTGCGCGCGCTCGGCTTCGACGTGTACTTTCCGGAGAATCATGGCGCCCTGCTGGGCGCTTCCCGCGCCGCCCAACGGTACATTCCCAGGGCCCACCAGGCCGGATATGCGGCCGAGGTCTGCTCTTATCTCACGGCGGACATCGGAGCCTGGCTGATGCAGGAAACTCCGCTGACCGGCGCATACGGGCTCCCTTCAGTTCCCCGGCCCGATCTGATCGTCTTCAACACCAATCAGTGCCGGGAGGTGGCGGAGTGGTTCAACTATTTCGGCCGGGTGTTCCAATGTCCGGTTGTGGGCATCTTCCCGCCGAGGCACCTCGAGGAGGTTACTCCTGCCGATGCAAGCCATGTGGTGTCGCAATTCCTGAAGCTCATCGCCACGGGCGAAGAGATCATCGGACGGAAGCTCGATCCATCCTGTCTGGAAGAGACCGTCCGGCAAAGCAAGGAAGGATCGGCCCGTTGGCAGAAGCTCCTGCAGACGGCCCGGAACCGCCCGGCTCCGATATCTTTTTTCGACGGCACAATCTTGATGGCGCCGATTGTTGTTCTCCGGGGCACTTCAGTGTGCACCGATTTTTACGAGCAGGCGCTCGCCGAGGTTACGGCCTTGCAGGCGCAACCGCGCGCGGCGGTGCCTGAAGAGAGGGTGCGGCTTTACTGGGAAGGCATGCCGATCTGGGGAA
>JBEKYG010000848.1:0-2716 GCA_049511215.1 Acidobacteriota bacterium
GCCGTCGGTCCAATCACGCACGATGGCAAGCTGCAACTCCAGAGAGCAGGCCGTCTCATCATCCCCCGCGGCCCGTGCGGCTTTATTCCAACGCTTCAGGAGCGCAGGAATCGCGCGGTCCTTCTCACCATCGTAGGGGAACGACCTCTCTTTCAGAATGAGCCCTTTGCGCGGATCCCACGGCTTTCCTTCTCTCATGCGGAGCATGGAACGTACGGCTTCTTCGGCGATGGCGGCGGCATCCTGGAACGCCTTGCGAGCGATGAGGTCGTCGATCACCGGGAGGGCGAGTTTCCAGTCCTGCAAGACGCCTTTTTGGCAGACTTCCAGAAAGCGGCCATGATCCCATTTCCGGCAAAGTTTTTTATGGATAGCAAACCACCCTCCATGCACCGACTCGAGCGCCCGGGCCCAATGGCTGGATTGGCGATGGCCAACGATCCCTTGGAGCATCTCCTTCTGAATTTCGGGCTCCAGCGCGGAAATGAAATCGCCGATATTGGAATGATCCAGATACATTTCCGCGCCCGAGTGCTCGAGCGCGCAGACGCTGTCCAGGAATTCGAACCCTCCCAAATGGTCCCGCCGCGCTCTCTTCCACTCCCATTCGAGCAGGCAGCGCGTTACTTTCGGACCAAATGCGAGGCCTTCTCCACTGTCTTCGATATCTTCCGAATTGCCTCCGATCTCTTCCGCCGTATTTAGCAGTGCCTGCGCGAAACTGAAGTCGGGCGCGAGGTTTCGCTCGAATACATGAGGAAGAAGAGGGTGAATCCGGGCAGCTATCGGTTCGAGGTCTTCTGCGAATGCGGACTTGTCCAGGTAAGGAGGTTCCCAGTGATGTTCCTGAAACACATACTTACCGCTTTCGTCGGCGGTCTCTGAGATGCAGGCATCCCAATCCCGCCAGGCCGAATCCCATTCCTGACGGGTCTTGCCGATAGTCGGGTGGGACGCCTTAGATTTTTTCGACCTGCAAGTGGGTTTTAGTACTTTCCTTACAGCTGCTGCTGTTTCCATTTCCAGGCCGGCAGCCATCCGCTCTATACCGGCAGGGTCCAGCGCAAGGAGCGACCGCCCGAAGATTTTCTGTATCTCATCCTGTGAGAGATATGCCGATAGCCTTTCCATCAAGTCGTTTAGCCTCGAAGCGCTGTCATTTTTGCTTTGCCGTCCCCCTCGCTTTGTCGCCATTGCGAAATCCTCTGTTAATCTAATTGGCCGCCAACATAGAATGCCGCGTGGCGGCCAGCTTCTGAGGCACGCTCGAGCAGGCATCCTGGCAAGGTTGCCGTCTCGGCAAGTCTTGCAGGTTAGCACGATCAGATGAGTGAAAACCGGGCCCTTCCAGTACGGCTCGATCCACTCGTAATGTCGATGATCTCCACGCGGCCCTCCGAGGCGCTCACCTGCAAATATCAGTGAATCGTCTCCGGTCCGCCTTCCTCCTCGTCTTCGAACCAGGGCTCGAGCCGCTTCCCTTCAGGCGGTGGAGGAGAGTAGCGGATCCAGTTTCCGAGCTCAGCAACGCTGCCGATCCACTCGTCCAGGGCTTCCTTGAACCGCCATGCAAGTCGAGCAAGTTCCTCGCTGTTGCCCTTCTCAGCTTCCCGACGGCCGGGGTCATCCCAGACTCGAGGCACCCGAACCAGCTGAAACGCCGAGACGGAAATGCCCGCAAGAGAGAGCTCGCCCTGGGGCTTGCATTGAGTTTCGATACTGACCTCTTTGCGGCCTCCCAGAACGGCAACGACTCGCCCTTGGCGCTCTTGGAAATCGGTGAGCAGCTTGTCAAGTTTCTCACCTACAGAGCCGGTCCAGGAATTGAAAACCTGCGGTTTCGGGATAGGAGCTGTCGAGCCGTACGGAAGAGTGGCGTATAGCTCGAGATCAACCCGCGTCCACCGGCGCTGAGTCTTTGGAAGCCGTATTCTCCGCCCGAGAAGCTCGGTGAGGAGGTCTTCCTCGCAGGTGTGCCCACGCGCCCCGTTGGCAGCGCTCCAGCGGAAAGAGATCTTCGCCGAGACGTGAAAGGGTTCCACGCTCTCTGGCGCGTCTCGCATGACGTAGACCTTCCAGCGCCGGTCCGTGCTGGCGAGGTCGATGGTCTCGATTGGGCGGTCGACGTGTTCCACAAACAGCCCCGCCGCGTGAAGAGCATCCTGCAGTTGATCGCGAAACTCGTCGTAGCGCATGTGGTTCCCCTTCGGACGCCATGAGCTCCTGTCCCATTGCCGGGTGGCTTGCGGCACAAGCCCGTCAAAGGATCGAAGCCGACACGTATGAAATCGTGCGATCTTTGGGTTATTATCATAACCCAACTAAGCCCTCGACGTCGTCATGAAGTCGGCGCCAGGCAGGCCCGAGGTAAAATGCGTTCGGGCGGGGCAACACGCACCTCTACACACTCTGTGTGGCGGAGCGGATGCCCTCTGCCGACCGGGACTGCCCGTTCGCCGGATATTTCCTGAAGGTCGCCACCGTGTACGTAACTGAGGAGCGGGGGGCATCGAGTCGCGTCCTTCATGTAGGATTTGCCCTGAATGCACTGGGAGCCGATCCGCCACACCTGATGGCGCAACAGGTTCCGTTGGTGGAGGATCAGCATGTTCGGCATGATCTGGACGGCTTGGAGCCCAAGAGCATTTTGAGCCCCCTGGTGCCTGATTCACACCCTCTGCGTGGATTGCTCCATGTTGTCTTCAACGCGATCCTT
>JBEKYG010000849.1:0-2706 GCA_049511215.1 Acidobacteriota bacterium
CAGGCACGCCTTGACAAGATCCACAGCAGCCCGATCCCCGCGGCGGAATTCGGCCGCATCCTCCAGGAGTTCTCGGAACCGGGTGGCTACTTTCGATCCGACAATTTCGTCTCGAATGAAACTTCATATCTGCACATTGTCGACAGGCTGAAAGAACTTGCCGCGGAGGGTGGAGCCTACATCGGCGTGGGTCCGGAGCAGAACTTCACCTATATCGCGAAGATACGGCCCCAGATTGCGTTTATCGTGGACATCCGGCGGCAGGCCGTGATTCAACATCTCATGTTCAAGGCGCTCTTCCACCTTGCAGCGACCCGGACTCAGTTTCTATCCCTTCTATTCAGCAAGCCTATATCCGGAGCGGCGCCGGGGCGGGATGCATCGGCTGAAGACCTGATAGAATATTTTTCTAAAGCCGCGACGGACGGTGCAGCCTTTGCCCGCAACCTGGTTCTCATTCGTAACACCATCACCCGCGATTTTCACGTTCCGCTGGACGCGAGAGATGGAGCGATGCTGCAGTATGTTTATTCTGCCTTTCGCGACGACAACCTAAATCTACAATATCGTACAGGCGGCCCCGGCGGGTATCGCGGGTATGGTGGATATGGGTACGGATCGTATGGTTCCTGGAGCACTTTCCCGACCCTGGCGGACCTGATGCTTGAACCGGATCTTCATGGGAAACTCGGCAATTTTCTTGCTGTCCGGAACGACTATGAATTTGTCCGCGCGCTCCAAGAGAGCAACCGCATCATCCCGGTGGTGGGAGATTTCGGCGGAACCAAAGCACTCGGCGCGGTAGCGAACTACCTCAGAAAAAACAGCTATACGGTAACGGCCTTTTACACTTCCAACGTGGAGCAGTATCTGTTCAGCGACGGGGAATTCGACGGGTTTGCCAAGAATGTTGGCTTGCTGCCGATAACGGAAAAAAGCCTCTTCATCCGTGCCTATCCCAACCAGCGCATCCTGCATCCGGCGGCGATCGGCAACCATCGGCTAACGACCTTACTTCAAAACATGACCGTCTTCCTCGACGACTATCGGCACGGCTTGTACACCGATTACTGGACGCTGGTGCGGACTCACTATATTCCCGCGCTGCCGGCCCAGGAGCCCAGCCGCGAATTCCATAGTTCGACTGTCGACACTACGGATAAACGCAGATAAATACCCGCATTGATCTCTTCCGAAATACCCATCAGTTCAAAAACAGGTGGACATTTGATCAGGAAATGAGGAGCTGGACGGAGGTCATGTTCGCTTTGGGTGACGATCATCGGTATCGGTATCGGGGTCGCAGTCGCAATCGCAGTCGGTTGTGTGGGTATGCAAAAGCCGATAGCGACTGCGATTGCGACCCCGATACCGATACCGACGGATAGAGTGTTCTCGTCTCTTTTTGACGCCGCCAAATTTCAACCTACCTATGAACTGGTGGGTAACTCTTGGCTCTCCGGCTGCTTTCTGTCGCGAAACTCCCATTTGGGAGGTGTAAAGCTCCGTATGGGCGTCGCGAGATTGGACTACGTTCCGCTCACGTTTCAGTCAGGCATCTGCAGGATACGTCTTAAATCTCGCTCGAGCCCGGGCGTGCAAATCAGGCAATGACGTGCATCGATGCGGCCGGTTCCGTCCTTGGTTAAAAATCTGGCCCCTGACTCCTGAGCAATAACCCGCGCCGGCGCGTAGTCCCATTCCATGCCGTTGCCGCTGAGCCAGATGTCGGCCCTGCCGCGGGCGATCATGACGATGTCGTAGCTCGCTCCGTAGCCCCGAACTGTCCAACAGAACTGAGTCAATTGGCGCACCGCCTCCGGCAGCCATACTTCCCATGCCGACTTAAGTCCGCTCACCATAAGGATTGCCTTGTCCAGCTGTGATGTATCGGCAACCTGTGTCGGAATGCCATTCCAGTAGCACCCTTCACCCGAGATCGCGTGGAGCATCTCATCAAGGCAAGGAAGAAAAATCGCGCCAAGGATTACCTGCCCATCGGCTTCGAGGGCAATTTGCACCGACCAGTAGAAATTATGGCGAACAAAATCGCGGGTTCCGTCGATGGGGTCAACGAGCCAGCGTCGTCCCGAAATGGCGGGCTTGGAAGCGCCTTCCTCGCCAAGAATTCCGTCATCAGGGAAGGCATCGGACAATATCTGGCAGATGAGCTCCTCGCACTCGCGGTCGGCTGCGGTGACGGGCGAATGATCCTCTTTCTCCTCCGTTACCGTACCGGCCTTGAAATGACGCAAAGCAACCTCACCCGCCTGCCGTGCGGCGGATAACATTGTTGCGGTTTCACGTTCGCAGGACATATCCGTCTCCACTGAACAACCAGAGTATACAAAAATAGCCGCGATTTACACCAATTCCAGGGAGCACGGAGAAAAATTTCTGCGATGAGGTTTTTGGGTTGCGGCAGTGCCGGGCCCTGTGGTTCGAGGATGATTCCTTTCTCATTCTCCGATAGATTGTGATCTTGGGGCAGGGAGCGAAATAAACGGCCACAGGTACCCTGCCAACAGGAGAAGCTGCAGCGATGAGCTGAGCAGCTTAGCGGTGATGGCTCCGCGGATTGAAAATACGGGAATCAAGACGACATTCAGGAGCACGCTCGCCGCCGTGCCGGCGGCCTGGGCGCTGAGCGCCTGCTTCTCACGACGAAGGGCTTGCAGCGCCACCGTCAAAAAGATTGCCAGAAAC
>JBEKYG010000850.1:0-2686 GCA_049511215.1 Acidobacteriota bacterium
CTATCGAAGCCCTTTTCACTCAGACCAGTGTCGCCGTTCAACAACAGGTGGTTCAGAATACTCAGTTGCTTCTTGGCAACAAACCCGGAATCAAGAAGCGCCTCGATAAGATGTATAACTTTCGTTCCCGCCTGGTTCATGGAGACCTTGACCTCCCCGGCGCATTCCGCGAATGGGACTCATGTAGGGAACCATATGCAAAGGGATACGAGGCGAGTCTCGGCCTCGCAATGGCGATTGTGATCGCGACATTTCAGGAGCTAGCGCATCGAGGATGGAATGAACTGCGTTTCAAGTACGTCCTCGACCCGCCTTAGAGGAAGCCCCTCTCCCAGTCTCATAGCCGCCTTCTTATCCCAACCAGTTGTGAGTTCGGCGTGAGTTTTGATCGAAGACGGCCGGTGAGAGCATAAGGCCTCATCCAGCTACCATCCATAAACCATTGATTTTATTGTGGTTTTTGGTGAGCCGTCCAGGAATCGAACCTGGAACCTACTGATTAAGAGTCAGTTGCTCTGCCAGTTGAGCTAACGGCCCGCCTTGTCAATTCAATGCAGCATCGCGCCCGGCGCCTACCGTTTGTGTCCCCTGCAAATCCGGATGCGACAGGCATCAGCGTAGCACGACCTCGCTCCATTTCAAAGCCCGTTTCGATGGAAACTCGCGACTCTCGGAAGCGGAGCGCCCGGTACCGGGTACCAACAACTGACCCGCACATCCTGCCGGCGCGATTTGGCACAAAAATCCGGGCCGTGAATTTTACGAATTGGGCGCAGCAGACGGACTCCCTGCAGAGCTGAGGAGCTGCGTGCGTTTCGCGCGACTGATGGCAGACTAGGAGAGATCAACCGTTTGGCTTGACAGGGTTCCCTTCCGCACTATACTACTCCGTTGCCGTTACCGGCTGCCAATGGCCGGCAACCGACAACCCAGGCTTTGCAGTTCAAAATGTCAAGCGCATGTCCGACCCTGCGGCTGCCCCGGGGATCGAGGAGGAGAAGGACCCGTGAAAAAGGAAATCAGGAAGGTCATGGTCACCGGCGCCCTGGGGCAGATCGGATCAGAACTTACGGCTGCCTTGCGTGCCAGATTTGGTGTGGAAAACGTGATTGCCACCGATTGCAGGCCTCAGCCGCCCGAGAGGCTCATGGATCGTGGTCTGTTTCATAGCGCGGACGTCATGGATATTGATGCTCTCGAACGCGTGATCCAGCAACACGACGTCGATACCATTTTTCACCTGGCAGCCATTCTATCTGCCAGGGGTGAGCGGAATCCACAGCTCTGCTGGCAGGTCAACATGGTGGGCACCCTCAACATACTCGAACTCGGCCTGCGGCACGAAATGGCGCGCATTATCATACCCAGCTCAATCGCAGTTTGGGGTAAAGGAGTCCCGCTGGAGAACACACCTCAGGAGACAGTGCTCAAGCCATCCACAATGTACGGTGTTACCAAGGTGTGCGGGGAACTGCTTGGCGATTACTACGTAAAGCACTTCGGGCTTGATGTGCGTGGCTTGCGGTATCCCGGAATCATCTCCCACGAAACCCCGCCGGGCGGCGGCACAACCGACTATGCAGTGGCGATCTTTTATGACGCGGTGGCCAAAGGCAAATACACATGCTTTGTCAGAGAGGATACGGTCCTCCCGATGATATATATGCCGGACGCGATTCGCGCAACGATCCAGCTGGCAGAGGCCGACTTCTCGAGTCTGCGCCACCACTCCGATTTCAACCTGGCAGCCATGAGCTTTAGTGCCGGGGAGCTGGCCTGCTGCATCAAGAAATACCTTCCTCATTTCGAGGTCTCCTATGAACCCGACTATCACCAGGCGATTGCCGACTCCTGGCCACGTTCCATCGACGACTCCGCGGCTCGCGAGGAATGGGGGTGGAAGCCGGAGTGGGACCTCGATTCCATGACGCAGGAAATGCTCAAGCAGCTTCAGGCCCGCAATGCGAATCGTGAATGATCGGGTAGAAGATGTCTCGCACTCACCAATCAGTTCATAAGTAGGTTGACATTTGGTGGCATCAAAAAGAGAGGAGAGCGCTCGATCCGTCGGTATCGGAATCGGGGTCGCAATCGCAGTCGCAATCGGTTGTATAGATCTGCAAAGGCCGATAGCGATTGCGATTGCGACCCCGATTCCGATACCGATGATCGCCACCTGGAGCGGTCATGACCGCCGTCCGGCTCCTCATTTTTGGATCAAATGTCCACCTATTTATGAACTGATAAGTAAGAGCTGCGGAGAAACAAGATCCCCGGCGTTAGTCAAGCCAACCACCAAGACTCCAAAACTCGAAGGAAACCTTAAGAAATTGCATTTCTACGATTCGCAGAGTCATGCATCAGCGCTTATGGTTTCCTTCCAGCTTTCATAATGGGTTTCAGGCCGCCGGCGCTGTCGAGCAGCTGCTGGCGTTCTTCTACAGAGAGCGGAGTTACCCTGGGTGCGAGTTCGAGAACCATTCGGTACAGGCGCTCATCTGAAGGCGGAAACACCGCGGATACGTCCTCGGAGAGTGAAAAGCGAAGGGCCTGCAAGGCCAGCGCAGGGTCCTCGATCGGACGATACCAGCAGTTCTGATATCGACGGACCTCAAGGTGTCGCAAGGGGGTATAGGCCAAGGCCTTGAGCGCCACACGGGCAACTCCGCGCGCCTGCGCCTTCTCC
>JBEKYG010000851.1:0-3037 GCA_049511215.1 Acidobacteriota bacterium
AGCTTGCGGTCGTACTTGAAGCAGAGGCGCAGCATTTTGGGAATGGTGACGACGTATTGGCGGATGGGGAGATCGCCGAGGACCTCCTCGTCGACGTACTCGGCAAAGAGCAGGGAGCGCTTCTGGTGGCAGGAGGGGCAAAAACACCTTCGGCGGCAACTCCAAGGCAATAAAAGATCTTTGCGGCAGGTCGCGCACCACAAGCGAGCAAAACCGCGCCTTAAATCACCACAATCCAGGAACTGTTCGACGACGTGCCGGACAACGGGACGCCAGAATCCGTGCTGTTTTTCGTAGCGCTCGTCCCAGACGCGCTCGAGTTCATCGAAGTGGTCCTCGACCAGGCGATAAAGGGGGGAGGCCTGGGCGTTTCGCGGCCGATAGACTCCCTGCGGACGACATTCCACATAGGATCTAACCCCCGACCGCACTCATGTGCCAATCTTATGTTCTGGACGGGCCGAATCGAATTTGGCCAAAGGGCTTAAGCTGGTTTTCGGATAGGCTCGCGGCCGTGGCCACATCCGCATCCTTTAGCTCTACGATTGTTCCGGGACGCCGGTTGGCGCGATTGAACCACCTGGTGGTGTTTAGAGCGACCCCGTAGACCCAGGTTGTAAGGCTGGACTTCCCTTCGTAGCGGTCAAGACTCTCCCAGAGTGCCAGCAGAATCTCCTGTTCCAGGTCCCTGGCAAGAGCAACTCCGGAATGGCTCCACGCCACATCGTGGATGAGCCGCGCGTTCTCCATGAGGATCTGGTCGAACAGCTTGTCCTGGAATCCGCACAGCCGGAGCACAGTCCCATCGAGTGGCCGCCAATTTGTCGAGCAATTGGTGCAAAAAGAGACAAGCCAAGCTGCGGGCGCGCTGTTTTGCTTGGTTGCAGTTGGCCGAGAGTGCAAGGGGCCAGGAGCTAGAACGGTGCGATCCTGACGCTCAACCCGATAGAGAACATAGCGTGATAACCCCAGTTGATGGGCGCTGAACCCGTAAACCCTTGTGGGATTTTGGTATTGAGCTGAAAGCCGCCGCCGAGGCTTTCGGTCCGCCCGAAGTGAGCTCCAAGATGGATATAAACGCGGCCAAAGCCGATCGCTTCGCCAACAAAGAACTCTGGTTGATTGGTGCCGGTGTTGGAGTTGATGCCGATGCCAGCACTTATGCTATTAGAGATGACAAGCTCACTTTCAGGCTGCCCCCACCAGGTTTTTAGGACCGGCGGCAAGAATCTATAGTTGACGAAAGCCATCGGGAAGACCTGAGCCTTGGCTGAGTCGGTAACGGCAAAATAGGTAGTATAGGTGCCGTCGCTATTGAGCACCGGCGTGGTGCCGATCTGAGTCTTAGCCAGAAATGTGGTAAGTAGGCCGGCAGATACAGTGAGAGCTGGAACATTCTGGTAGAGAACCGAGTAGCTGATGGCATCGGTGGTGGCTTGCGTGGGGGTGGCGTCGCTGGTACATGCGATGATACCTGTATCGGTGGCGCCGTAGTCCGGGCCAAGGTGGATATCTTGAACAAGTATTTTTTTCAGCGGGTCGAAGGTGACTATCTGCACCGTGTCCTTCCTGTTAATAAAGTCCGAATATACCTTATCGAGGTTATTGTAGCTGGTGACCACGGATGCCTGGGCCGTCTGTAAGCTCTTTAAATTATCCTGTGCCACGGCCAGGGCAGCTTTGGCCAACTCGAGCTTCGTCTCGACCCTCTTTAATTCAGCCTCATTACAGCTCGTTGGGGTCGTGGCACATCCGTTTACCACAATCTTTTGCAGATCCGACATCGCATCGATTAACCCTTGCAACTGCGCATAGTCCACCTCGCTGGGAAGTCTGTTGGGATCATTGAGATCTGAAGGCGCTGGCAAGGGAATATGACTTTGTACATCCGTGAGGTCTCGCTTGGGATTGAAATTTGACCACTTAGCGCCGCGATAATCTTGGGCTAGGTAATCCGCAATTCTTTTTAGATCTTTCTGGTAGAGGTCCTGCCAGTGTCTCTGTCCCTTGATGACCCCCTCGGCATTTTTCTTGACTTCTTCATACAGGGAATCTAACGGTGTCTCGGCAGCCGACTTGCTTTCAATAAAAAGACCTGAAGCCTGTGTTCCAGTTGGAAATTCGAACGATTTGAGACCACTGACCGTGTTGATGATCGCCTCTAATGGGTTCACTACAGTTGTGGCGGTCGGCGGTTTTGAGTTAAGTACGCAGACATCGATTGGACTCAAGTTCTCAAGTCGAATCGTGACCGGAGTGCGGTCACTCACGCGAATGCGAGCTGGTTGGCACCCAGGCTCCAAAGAGTTCGGCGCAATTTGGAGCGGGACTGTAATCGTGGCCTGACCAGGTGTGACCTTGCACGGACTTTGCGCGAAGCACTGACAGGCGAAGAACACGATCAACGCGGGGGTCAGCAAACGGATCGTCCGACTAACGGGCATTGCAGCCTCCAACGAAAAAATGAAATCTGTGTGTGGCCTTGAAGTTAACTAGAACCATATTTTACGGCATGTTTTTGAGTTAATAAAGCGAAACGTGTCAACAGCTGCAATGATAGTTGCCGCTAAGAGCGCTTGCTGCGATGGAAAGTGAGAAAAACAAGCTGCTGTTTCTTTTTCAGTCTTGCTTTAAAATCTGGGCCGCTAGTTCCGATATGGGGTGATTATGTCAACTTCCGGGCAAGTCGATCCCGAAATCCAGTCGGAAGCACGTCCCCGCGAGGATTGTAACCGCAAAAGAGCCGTTGGGATGCGGGATTTTTCGACAACTCTTCCTATAGGCCGGGGCAGATAAGCAACCCTCCAGGCCGTTTTGCCTCGCGTCCCTCAGCAAAGACGCGCGCCCTTCTCCTCCAAATCCGTCGCGCACTCCTCGGTGATCGACGTCGCCGGGGCAATCGGCGGCGGCCTGGAGGGTAGGCCGAGGCACTCCAGGATGCTCTTGACCGCCGCAGGCGGATGGTTGGCGCACACGATCCTCATGCGCCCGCCGCAGCGATCGCATTGAAGGACGTCCAGCGACCAGACACGTTTCA
>JBEKYG010000852.1:0-2681 GCA_049511215.1 Acidobacteriota bacterium
AGCGACGAGTTAGGCGTGGCCGTCCGGCCCCTCCCCTCAATTCCGAATCGGAGCCGGCTGGATCTGTTACGCCGTTTGAGGGCGACGGTCAAAGAATTAGCGATCGAGGCGCTTGTGGTGGGTCTGCCCCTTCACATGAACGGCAGTTCCGGTGAAGCAGCGGATCGGGCCCGGCGATTCATGGAACAGTTGCGCCGCGAGCTGGGGTTGCCCCTCTGGGAGGTTGATGAACGGCTCTCGACCATCGAGGCAGCTGAAGTGTGGAGAGCGATGAGCTCCCGCCAGCAACGAAGGTACCGCACCCTGGATTCGCTCGCCGCCGCCCTTATTCTGGAACGCTTTTTGGAGGAATCGTAACAAGTGCGACGATGGCTCGTGGGGGCAATCCTGGCGTTTTTGCTGCTTCTTGGAGGACCCGCAATCTGGCTGCAGCATGAGCTCAACACGCCCTATTTCGGCGCCGCCGGTCTCGGAAGTTTCGTCGACATTTCCCGCGGCGCCGGAATTGGTGCGATCGCGGACGCATTGAAAGCCGGCGGTGCCCTGCGCCACAAGCTACCCTTCCTCCTATATGTCCGCTGGACCGGGCAAGCCAGACATCTCCGCGCAGGAGAATATCGCTTCACTTCGCCGGCGCGCCCCGCACGGATAGTACAGCGCCTGGTTCAGGGAGACGTCTACTTTCGGACCGTCACCATCCCGGAAGGTTTGACTGCCAGGGAAACCATCGCCCTCCTCGTACGCGTCGGATTCAGCAACGAAAAGGAAATGGAGGAACTGATTAATCGGGTCGACTGGATCGCGGATCTCGATCCGCGAGCCGGGAGCCTCGAGGGTTACATCTGGCCTGAAACGTACCGTTTTTCACGACATACCACCCCAGAAGAGATGTTAAAGGCCATGGTTACCCAGTTCCGCGTGAGGATGTCATCGCTTCTCGCGGCCAACCCCCTACCGTCCGGCTGGTCTATTCCGCAGATCGTCACGCTGGCATCTATGATCGAAAAGGAGGCCAAGACCGCGGACGAACGCCGTTTGGTTGCCTCGGTGTTAAGGAACCGGTTGCGCTTGAAAATGCCACTGTCATGCGATCCAACCATTATATATGCCCTGAAAATGGCGGGAACCTACGCAGGAAGTCTTCACAAGGCCAATCTCGGGATGGCATCTGCATACAACACGTATACCCACCCTGGCCTACCCCCAGGACCGATCGCGAATCCCGGAGCCGATTCCCTTCAGGCAGCTCTGGAACCGGCGCCGAGCGACTATCTCTATTATGTATCCCGGAATGACGGCACTCACTTCTTTTCCAAGGATCTTAGAACGCACCTCCAAGCGGTCGCGCGTTATCAAACGCGCAGGCATAGTGGGGAGAGGTGACACGGATCACACAGGTTTTCTTTTCGATTTGATGCTAATGGTTACTGCGTTGCTTTTGACTGTTGTTGACTTGAGCGGAGGACGATGATACGATTCCGCTATGCGAGGAAAGCCTATAATTTATCAATATGTTAAAGTATTTCAATCGCTGCTGGCGGCACTCATTTTAGGCGGAGTGGCGCTGACCTCCGTTGGGTGGGGCCAGCTGCCAAAGCCGTCCCTGCCTGATCCAATCAAATTTATAAACAGGCGGGAGATTGTCATGCGGGCATCTCGCGCCGTACTCGAGCAGTTGGGCTATCGGATTGAACTGGATGACCCGCAGGCAGGGAGGGTTGTTACCAAACCGTATGAGTTTGTATCAGGAGCCCTCACCTCTCCCGAGGTGGATAAAGTCGCAATCAAGACCGACACCATCACAGGAAGCTGGCTAAGGGCCGAATACGTTGTCGAAACGACATTCGAGGTCGTGTCACCCACGGAGACTTTGGTGACCGTCCGAACCCTGATGCGAGCATTGAATCGGGACACCGATGGCGCGGAGAAATGGGTGCAGTTGCAGTCACTTGGTTCTGTTGAGAAACGCGTTCTCGGCAAGATCAGCATGAAATTGCTGGGAACTGAACCGGAGTATAAGGACAAGAAAGGCTTTTGGGAGAATAAACCCACGCCTCCGCCACCGATAAAGAAGCAGCCAGTTCCTTAGCCTAATGCCCACCCCCCTCTTGACGTATAACCCGCTTACTATCCGCCTCTGGTTGGCGATATCTGCCATCCTGCTGATGTTAGGCTACGTCCTCTTTCGTTTACATGTGCGGAGGGTTCGCAAGGCGCGCGTTCCCAAGCCAACGAGCGGCCCCGTGGCCGCACCAAACAGTCCACGGCTATTCGGGAACTCCGTTCGGCCCGGCCCAACCGGGCTGGTGGAAGTAATGCACGCCGCTCTCATTCTGCTGGCACTCTGCGTTGCCGCCGGATTCGTTCTGATCGTTGTTCCTCAAGCGACGGTGGATCGCCTGGCGCAAGGCATACGGATCAGAAATGGGGAACCTCCAACCCAGGAGAGGATTGCGCTCCTTTATCTTGGCGACGAGAGCAAGGGGAAGGAGTTTCACATTCGAGGTGTCATCCGCAATATTTCGACCCAGCCCATTGAGAAACTAGATGCGATGGTTCGCCTTTATGCCGGGGACGGAAACCTGCTGGAGACCGCAGTCATCCGGATGGATTCTGAGATCATTGCGCCCGATGCAACTGCCTCCTTTCATCTGACGGATCCAGACTATAAGGGTCAAATC
>JBEKYG010000853.1:0-2669 GCA_049511215.1 Acidobacteriota bacterium
CGGAAGACTATGTTCTGCTGACGGATCTGCGTACGGACCATCCCATTTTCCGCCCCTTCAGCGAGCCTCATTCGGGATCCTTTACCGGCGCGAGGTTCTACGAGCATGCGCGGCTTGTCGTTTCGGCCGGAGCTCAAATCCTCGCGCGTTTCGACAACGGCGATCCTGCCTTGGTGGCCGCGGATATCGACAAGGGGCGCGTGCTGGTTTTTGCATCCTCCGCCGACGATTCCACCAACGATCTGCCGATCAAGGCTGTATTCGCCCCCTTTTGGCATCAGATCCTCCGCGACCTCGAGAACTTTCGACAGGAACGGCAGTGGATGGACGTCGGGGACACGATCGCTCCCAAGAAACTGCTTGTGGAAGCAGCCGTCCGTCAGGGAAAAGGCAACGTGAATCTCAACCAGGCGATCGTGGTGCTGGATCCGTCCAAACGCCGCGTGCCGCTGGCGCCCGGATCCGATGCGATCGCGCTGGACACGGCGGGGTTCTATGAGATCCGCACCTCGAGCCTGAACACCAGCGTCGCGGTCAATCCGGCGCTACGCGAATCGGATCTCACCCATGGAAACGCGGAAGAGATGGCGGCCGGTTGGGTGGCGACAGAGGGGAAGGTACCCGCGGTGACTTCACCCGAGGAACGGCCTACCGCCGAGCAGCAGGACAACAGGGTGCGCTTCTGGCGCTATTTGCTATTGGCAGTCTTGGCGCTGCTCATTGTGGAGGGCCTGTTGGCCAACCGGTTCATACTGAAGCCCGATTGATTGCAATGGAAGGTTGACGAGCCAGCCGTCATTCGCGTCATTTCCTTGTGGGTGTTCGCAGTTAGCAGGTAGAATATAGAAAGTGTAGGCGCCACCCGGTGGCCGAGAGGGGGATCATGAATTCATACCAGAGCTTGCTGTCACGCATTCGGGTCGTACGTCGCCGGTGGCGAGTACAGAGAGTGGCAAAAGGTCTTGCCCTCTTTCTGGTCGCGGCCATTGCTCTACTGCTCCTGGGGATTTGGGGAGCCGACCTGTTCGGTTTCAAGCCGGCTGCTGTCTGGGCCATGCGTCTGCTCACCGGGGGCGCCGCGGCCTACACCGCTTTCCGTTTCTTCATCCTGCCTCTCCGGCGCCGGATCACCGACATTCAGATCGCGCAGTATGTCGAAGAGCGCTACCCTCATCTCGAGGATCGTTTGATCACCGCGGTTGAGTTCGGCGAGGGCAAAACCATTTCGCCGGGGATGTTGGATCTCCTCATCAAAGACGCGATGGAGAAAACCGGCAGAGTCGATCTCTCGGTCTTCCTCGATCGCAGGCGCATGGCCATTTACAGCGCTGTCGGAGTTGGCACGTTTGTATTGTTGGTCATGCTCCTCAGTTGGGGCCCCCCGTTTTTTCACTACGGCTTCGACCGGCTCTATGTTCAGTGGGCGAGCGCGGCACCACGATCCCCCTTTTTCATTGAAATATTGCCGGGCGACATAGAAATCCCCAAGGGAATGGACCAGCAGGTCAAGGCCCAACTTATCGGGTTCGATTCGGGAGACGTGAAACTCTTCCTTCAGTCCTTAACTGAGACAACCTGGACGCCGTTCACGATGGAGCCCGAGCCCACCGGCAGCGGCTTCCGATACCTGCTTGTCGAGGTCCCGTCCTCCGTCCGCTATTACGTCGAGGCCCGGGATGTGCGCTCGAAAACCTATACGATCACGGTCCTCAACGCTCCCCGAGTGGATAAGATCGACCTGACCTACCAATTCCCCGCCTATACCGGCATGCCCGAGCAAAAGGTGGAGGGCGAGGGCGACATTTCCGCGATCAAGGGCACGCGGGTCCAACTGGGCATCCATACCAGTCAGCCGGCGCAATCGGCCCGGTTGCTGTTTGACGATCAGTCGACGCTGGCGCTGACCCAGGGGGGCGATACGCGCTTCGACGGCGCTCTCACGCTCAAGCGTTCCGGCTCCTATATAGTCCAGCTTACCGACGCCCGAGGCAAACCCTATGCGGCGTCGCCGGAATATGAGATGGAAGCACTCGCGGACGCGCCGCCCAAAGTCACGATTTCCAAGCCGATGCGCGACGTGCGCGCGACGAGCGTGGAAGAAGTCTTCTCGGAGGTCAAAGCGGAAGACGACATTGGCTTGAGCAAGGTGGAGATGCACTTCTCCGTCAACGGCGGTCCGGAAAAGGTCGTGGATCTCTATAACGGAAGCCCGAAGGAAAAGACGGTTACGGCTCCCCACACCTTCTTCCTGGAAGATTTCGGCCTCCAGCCCGGGGATCTGATTTCCTATTACGGCAAAGCCACCGACAACAACACAACCACGGGGCCCGGCTCGGGCGCCTCGGACATCTATTTCATTCATGTGCGCCCATTTGATCAGAAATATATCCAGAGCCAGCAAGGTGGTGGAGGTCAGGGAGGAGACGGCAGCGGCGGCGCGGCAGGGCAGCAGGAGCTGAGTCGGCAACAGAAAGAAATCATCAGTGCGACTTACAAGCTTCTCCGTGACAAAGATAGCACGGATCCCAAGGAGTATCGGGACAACCTGAAATCGCTTGCGCTGATCCAAAGCAAGCTCCAAACGCAGACTCAGACGGTGCTGGAACGCCTTGGACGTAGGGGCGCGCTCGATGTGAACAAGGATTGGAAACAGCTCGGCGAATATATGA
>JBEKYG010000854.1:0-2666 GCA_049511215.1 Acidobacteriota bacterium
GAACTCCCGCGCAGTGTCTCGATGGCATCCGCCAGATCGACCAACTGCTCACCGATAAGAAGCCGTATAAAACCCTGCTGTTGCAGCCCCGGGAGGATCATCGCCAGTTTGTCTTCCGGCGCCTGAACCTGACCCGGCATGTCTGACGTCCCATGGCGCCCCGACGTCTTCGTCGGCTGCGCCCTGGCGGCGGGGTAGCTGTCCAGTACCAGCGGCATGCAGATGTAGAGGCGGAAGCCTCGAGGGAGCGACATCACGAAATCGGCGATCTTCTCGGGAGTATCCGCATCGATGATCCGGCCGCAAACGTGACAATGGGTAACTCCGGCGCGGGCATAGAGCAACCGCAGATAGTCGTTGATCTCCGTGACCGTTCCGACCGTCGACCGCGGATTTCGGGTGTAGCTTTTTTGGCGAATGGCAAGCGCGGGACAGATACCTATAATGTCGTCGACGTCAGGGCGGTCTACCCGTTCCAGGAATTGGCGGGCGTAGGCGGAGAGCGAGGACACATACCGACGCTGTCCTTCGGCGTAAAGGGTATCGAAGGCGAGGCTGCTCTTTCCACTGCCGGATACACCCGTGACTACGGTCAGGGCACTGAGGGGTAGTTCGACCGTGATGTTTTTCAGATTGTGAACCCTGGCGCCTGCTACGACAATGGCGCCATCATGTTCCTCGGGCAATCGAGCTATCTCCCAAATGGCGATATCCGCCTGAAGCCAAACCTTCAATCATATTTTCACGCGTTCACTGTGTCAACTTCAGCAACTTTGAAACAACCGTGACGCACGTCCGGTATTCGGGACTGAGCAACCGTGTCCGCGCCGGTTTGCTGCGCCCTGAAGAAATGGAGCAACGGTTTTTGCGGGTGTTTCTGGGTGAAACGGCATCTGTTTTCTTCAGTATCGTGGAGTATCCGCGCGCTCCAGAGAGACTTGGGCCCGTCGATAACTGGGATAGGACCTTTGTAGCTCGGGGCTCGGGTTCACTCCAAGCGAAGTTGCATAGGTGAGGCCAGGAGGGCGGTTATCCGATCGGCATCCAACCATGGCCCGCTGCATGTTTCCCGTAGGAAGTCGATCAAGCCTCGGATTCCCCTCGAGCGGCAGATTCTGGCAAGACGTGCGCTGTTCTGCGCCAAAACGTTGATCAGGTGTCCGAGCCGCATCAGATAGTGGTAGCCCCGCATCGCCTCCCAGTTATAGGAGAAACAGTGTTCGTAGTGATAGCCGTGCTGCTTTTCCACCAGGATGTTCGACTCGATCGCCCAACGGTGCCGGGCACCAAGATTGCAACGCTCGTGGAGGTTGTCACGGTTCAACGCATGGCTGGAGATCCAGGCATGCCGGGAAGTTTTGGTCACGATGGCGCCGGAATCGACTGCCACCTCTTCCCAGCTCTCCTCACAGACGACCAGGTGCAGCATCTGTCTCTTGCGGCTGTTATTGCCGTAGCGATACTCGATTTCGTTGACCCACCAGAAATGCTGCTTTCTGTTGCCCCAGTGTCGGCTCAGATGATTGCCGGGCTGAATCTTGATCAATCCATTGCCTTCCTCCCAAACCGTGGCCAGGGAATCGTCCTGCAGAACAATCATGAACTGCCAATGATACTGGCGGCACAGCTCTACTACGGGCCCATTGGCATACAGTCCATCCAGCAAAACCATGATGGGCAGCCTGGGAAAATATTCTTTGATCCGTGCGGCTAATCGCCGAAAAGCCCTGAGCTCGCAGTCCTGCTTGTTTCTCTCCTGGTCTCCTTTCTCGTAACTCAAAAACTCGCTCGCCAGGGGAAGGGTCATCCCGTTGGCAAACGCCAGATTGGCTTCCAGAACATAAACATAATATTGCTGACTGGTGCCGTTTTCGTCGGTCTTGTTGCCCACCTCCCGCTCCAGGCACGCCGCGTCCCAGCAGCGGTTGCGGGTGAACTTCTGGGTGCCGTCGATCGCAATCGGGTAACAACCGGCCACCAGATGGCGCTCGAACTTCTTGCCCCGGATGAAACGCCGAATCAGTTCGACGTGCGTCTGTTCGATGGCGTCGACGTCAATCCCCGACAGCAAGCGGTTTAGGGTGTCGTGGTGCGGCAAGCTTTCCAGTTCCGGAAACATCAGCTGTAGGTTTTGCAGGAACACCGGCATGCTCATCTTCTGGTTCGCCTCCCGTCGCGAGGCCATCTGGTAAACGAACGTCAACAGCCCGTACAGCATCACGACGGTGAGCTTGTGCTTGATCGTTTTGGGATTCCTGAAATCTCGAATCCGCGACAACTGCTTCAGGAGTGTGGGCAGTGCCGATCGAAACACTTGCAGTTGTCCTTCGACGGCCTCCTGACGAGCGGCTCTCTCCTCTGCCGCCGTGCTCCATTCGCTCTTGCTGTTGGAAATGGCTGCCTGCGGTGGAGCGCTGTGTCCCTGCTCTGCCTGACGCCGGCGCAGTTTCTGCGCTGCCCGTCTTCTTTCAACTTTCAGTTGCTTGAGTTCTTCTCGTCGGAGTCGGTGGCTGGGTTTGCTCATTGCTCCCTCTCGTGTGGATTGCTTTCCCGCAAAGAAACGACCGAAAGTCCTCCTGCAACGGGTAAACAAAAATCACCTTGGGCGTCGACGGATATTGTTTTCTGCGGTCCATGCGGCCTCGCCCCTTCGTCACCCCTAAGCG
>JBEKYG010000855.1:0-2664 GCA_049511215.1 Acidobacteriota bacterium
ACCAAACGCAAACGGAATCATGTAGTAGAGCTGGAGCGGTCCCAGGAAGGCTCCGCCTGGAACGCGCTCGCCCAGAATATCGGCCAACTCGGTCAAAACGCGGATGACTACAACAACCGCGGCCAGCACAAGCAGAATCAAAATCGCCTGGTGCCGGATTTTCCGGTATCGCCGCTCGTAAACTACAAAGTAACGCCAGAAACCGTAGAGGAAGGTGGCCAAAAAGAAAAAGAAACCGACAGACTGCGCCAGAATCGATTCCTGTTTTTGCTCACTCCGCAGAGCCGCGAGTTGCACGGCCATTGCCGGCGTAACTACTTCTCCCTTGCGCACTATGGTCTTGCCTTGCTTAATCGTAATTTCCACGGGCGCAACGCGGGAACCGGCGGCGTCGGAGCGCCGTTCGGTTTCTACCTGATTGTAGAGCAGGTTAGGGACCAGCAGGGTGTCCAGGAAACCGAACAATTGCGCACGGTCGTGTGCCGAAAGTTCCGGAAACTCGATCTGAAATTGCCTCAGGTACTCGCGGGCGCCGGTTCGGTTCCGCGCCATGTAAGCTTCAGACAGCGTCCGCTCCGTGACCGTAGTATTGTCACGCACGGTAATGCCCTTGCGCTGATCCCGTAGAAACTGCGCCCAGTCCTGATCCTCGACGACACAGCCTCGCAGCACTGTGTCCAGAACCCGGACGATGCGCCCCTCCAGCGACGCACTGAACCTCTCCTGCAGCAAGAGCGGCAGGACATTCGGGGACACCGACATGCCCAAACTCGTTTCCAGCTCTGCCAGCAGCTCCGCCTTCTGAGCCGATCCCAAGGGACCCTTAGGCGGCGCCTTTTTTTCGTCGAGGATATTGCGCCCGGTCGCAAATGCCTGACCCAGGTCGTGCTCGATCCGGACAATCAGCGCCCCATTCAGATCGTAGACCGCCGGGCTACGATCACGCGCCGTTTCCCGCTCTTCCACCGTGGCGGCCTTGTCTTCATAGATCACATCCTGAAGGGCACGTACTTCCTCGGTCGCGACATCCCCAGAATGGTATTCAGGAACGGAATGGTAACGGAAGATGACGAACAGCGCCGAAAGGACGACGGCTGCGCCGAATCCGATCAGAAGGTCGCGCAACGTCAACTGACTTCGAAGCGTCTCGGAAATCTTGTGGAACCCATTGTGGCCGGGCCGGTCTCGCTTCCCGAATTTTGCTACCGCAGGCATTTTTCACCCGCCCAAAGCATTACAGTATATCACATTTGTCCCCGAGAGCATGTTCAGCGAGTGCGCTCGTGCGCTCGGTGTCACTGTTGGATAGGAACAGAAGCTTCCAAGCAGTCGGGCGTGCGCCGCGTGTCCACCGCCGCGTAAGAAAACGACGAAACAACGGCTTCCATGCCGTACAGAGCTGCATAGTCAAAGAGCCGGTGGAGATGCGCAATATCGCAAAACACTCGCGTGCATCCGCGGGCTTGCGCACATGGATCTGATCATGGTCGCAGCAGCACTGGTGATTGCGGACTGTTCTTGGGAGCCATTGAGATCTGTCATCCTTGAGATTTAAGTTTCCGTATCTCTCTTGCCAGGGCGGGAACGACCGCAAAAAGATCGCCCACGATCCCGTAATCGGCCAGCTTGAAGATCGGCGCATCGGGATCCTTGTTAATGGCGACAACATATTTTGACGATGACATACCGGCCAGGTGCTGAATAGCGCCGCTGATGCCACACGCGATGTAGAGTGTGGGGGAGACAGTCTTTCCTGTCTGGCCAACCTGGTGCTGATGGTCGATCCATCCCGCATCCACCGCCGCACGTGAGGCGCCCAGAGCACCACCCAGCGCGTCCGCCAGATCCTGAACGATCGGAAAGTTCTCCGGGCCCTTCATCCCACGCCCGCCGGAAACAACGATACTGGCCTCGGTCAACTCCACCTTCGACCCGGCTGCTGCTTGAATTCCAACCACCCGAGCTCGGACCTGTTCAGGCTTCAACTCCGGTACGAATACGGCTGTTTCAGCCGTGCGGGAGGTGTCGGGCACTCCTAATGAAAAAACGTTTGGCCGCAACGACGCCATCGCAGGCAACATCATGAACCTGACCCTGGCGAGCGCCTTCCCTGCGTAGATGGGGCGTACGCACTCGAGTTGCTTGCCGGCCTTAATCCCCATTTCGGTACAATCCTGCGCCAAGGCCACGCGCAACCCGGCAGCAACTCTGGGGAGAACGTCTCGCCCCATGGCGGTTGCAGAGCCCAGGATTATGCCCGGATCCACTTGCTTCGCAGCCTGAACCATGGTTGCAGCAAAACCCTGGGTCGAATAGAAGCCAAGCAACTCGTGGTGCGCGAGAACGATCCTGTCGGCCCCGAAATGGCCAAGGTTAACCGAAGGTTCGTTCGGCCCGATGATGAGGGCCGTGACCTGTTCTTGACAGGCATCGCCCAATTTTCGCGCAGCACCAAGCGCCTCGAGAGAGGGTTTCTTGACGACCCCTTCGCGTTCCTCGATGAAAACCAAAATCCCCTGTGCCATCAGATTTTCCCCCACTGACGAATTTCGAATGACAAATAAGAACCGACGAGTCACAACAGGTTGTTCATTCGTCCTTCGTCATTTCTAAATCACTAAATAATCTTCGCTTCCTCATGCAGCAGTCGAACCAGTTCTGGGA
>JBEKYG010000856.1:0-2664 GCA_049511215.1 Acidobacteriota bacterium
CGAGAACACGCCGCTCGGCAATCCCTTCTGGGAGTACGCTCAGAAAAAAATAGCTATTGAAAACATGTTGATGAGGGCCTATCGCGAGCTCGGCTTCCCCGTAACCATCGTGCGGCCCTCTTTCACCTACGGCGACGAGTGCATCCCAACCCCTGTGTCCATCGACTACACACCGGCCGCGCGCCTGAAAAAGGGGCTGCCGCTTATCGTTCATGGCGACGGAACCTCGCTTTGGGTCATGACCTACGCGAGCGACTTCGCCAAAGGGCTCGTTGGGCTGCTCGGCCACGAAGGCGCCATCGGCGAAGGCGTGCACATCACTTCGGACGAAGTGCTCACCTGGAATCAGGTGCATGAGCTCATCGCCAAGGCATTGGGCGTGGCACCCAAGCTGGTTCACATGCCGTCGGAATTCATTGCGCGGATCAACCCCCGGATCGGCGCCGGCTTGCTGGGCGATAAGGCTTATTCCATGGTATTCGATAACTCGAAAATCAAACGCCTTGTCCCGGATTTCAGTTGCGCCGTTTCCTTTGAACGGGGAATCGCCAGGACCATCGCTTATCTCGAGGCGCATCCTGAAGCCCAGAAGACTGACGCCGATGCGGCGACGGAGGAGATCCTGCGGGTCTGGCGTCAAGCGATGGAAGGCTGATCCGCGAATTCCATCGCCCCTATGGGCGGATCGATCAGCTGCTCCGCCGCTTTGCGCTACGGCGGCGCTCCCGGATTTTTCCTGCTCTGGGTGCAATGTTTCGATCGGAACAACGGTGTCTCAGGGTATCGACTTTGGGTCAGGAACAAGATCAACAAGAAGATGGAGTTTGATCTGCAGGACTCCCTGAGCGAACGCCGCAAACAGCTTAAGTATGCCCAATAGGCACGGGAGATGATGCAGCCATAACTGATTCAATCAATCAGGGTGGTTGCGGCCCTAAAAGGCCTGAGCCACCACACTGTCTGTTGTGATACGAGTATGAGACCCCTGATCTTATTTGCTCTCTTTGGCGCTTTGGCGTCCGGTGCTGCGCAGCGGCAGACCCATACCTTTCAAAATCCCATCATCCCGGGATTTCATCCTGATCCGAGCATCTGCCGTGTCGGCGCTGATTATTACCTGGTGCACAGCTCCTTCGAGTTCTTCCCGGGCGTTCCTGTTTTTCACAGCAGGGATTTGGTGCACTGGCGGCAAATCGGATACTGCCTGACTCGCAAAAGCCAGTTGCCTCTCGATAAGGTTCGGGCTTCAGGCGGTATTTATGCACCGACGATTCGTTATCACAAGGGCATGTTTTATATGGTCACTACCAACGTGGATGGCGGCGGCAATTTTTATGTCACTGCCAATAATCCTGCCGGCCCATGGTCCGAACCGGTCTGGCTTGACCGCGGCGGCATTGACCCGACGCTCTTTTTCGATGACGACGGCAAGGTCTATTACAGCCGCCATGAAGCTATGGGCGACGGCTACATTGCTCAAACAACGATTGACATCCGGACAGACCGGCTGGAAGGCCCGCTGAAGGAAATATGGAGAGGCACCGGCGGCGTCTGGCCCGAGGGGCCTCATCTATATAAGGTCCACGGCAAGTATTTTCTCATGATTGCCGAGGGCGGCACCGGTTATGAGCACATGGTAACCATCGCACGCGGCGATTCTCCCTGGGGACCTTTCATCCCAGACCCGAACAATCCCATCCTCACCCACCGCAATCGGCCCGAAAGCCCCATACAGGCCCTGGGTCATGCAGATATGGTCGAGACTCCCGATGGGTGGTGGATGGTTTTTCTGGGAATCCGTCCCCAGGGTGGCAAGTTCCACCATCTGGGCCGCGAGACTTTTCTGGCGCCCATGACCTGGACGCAGGATGGCTGGCCAAGAGTGAATGGAAGCGGCACCATAGAACCTGCAATGCCGGCGCCTCGATTGCCGCAGCATCCATGGAAAGAGGAATCGGCCAAGGATGATTTTAACCGTGTTCCTCTGGGTATGCCGTGGAATTACCTCAGAAATCCTCATGAGGGCGATGTTTCTCTCAACCAACGCCCGGGATACCTGCAGCTCAACGGTTCGGCTGTCACCATGAACGACCAGGATTCGCCCGCTTTTGTGGGACGCCGGCAAACTCATTTTGACTGCCGCGCTTCAACGCGCATGGAGTTCAAACCCCAAGGCGAAAATGAGGAGGCGGGCCTTGTGGTTCGCGGCAACGATCTCAACCACTATGAAATCGGAATCACGCTGCGACAGGGCAGGCGGCAGATCTTCTTCAGAAAAGTTCTGTTGGGCAAATTGATGTCTCCCGTTCGATATGAGGATGTCGGTGAAGGAGGTGTCGTTCTGTCGTTGGAGGCCTCTCCTCTGGCCTATGAGTTTTTCTACCAGGCCGCAAGTGGCCCCAGGAAGAGTCTCGGAACCGCGCCAACCGGCGACCTTTCGTCCGAGAAAATTGGCGGTTTTACCGGCGTTTATTTGGGAATGTATGCTACCGGCAACGGGAAGAAGAACATGGGGCCGGCTGATTTTGACTGGTTTGAGTATATCGGCAAAAAACCCTAAGCAGCCTCTCATGCGCGGGATATGCGCCCATGCGCAAGAAAACTTGATCCGGTCCTGCGCGATGCGCTCAGGCGTGAGGCGCCTCGGCCTGCACCTTACACGCA
>JBEKYG010000857.1:0-2663 GCA_049511215.1 Acidobacteriota bacterium
CCGGCGGTTCATGCTGGGCCTGGTTTTCAACAACATATACTTTCGCGATGACCAGGGGACCACGAGGTATTTCAACAGTGCCTTCTTCCTTGATCAGAGCGGCACCGAGGTGGGAAGATACGACAAGATTCATCTCGTGCCATTCGGCGAATACATACCTTGGCAGAAGTTTTTCTTTTTCAGTGAGGCGATATCCAAGGATGTTGGAAGTTTTTCTCCGGGTTCCACCCACTTGACATTGCCACTCCGGGGCCACCGCATGAATGCCATCATCTGTTTTGAGGCGGTTTTCCCGGACTTCTCGCGGGAATTCATTCGTAGAGGCAGCCAACTCATCATCAACTTGACCAACGACGGTTGGTATGGCGATTCCTCTGCCCCATATCAGCACCTGGCCATGGCACGCTGGAGAGCCGTCGAGTCGAGGCGATATCTGCTGAGAGCCGCCAATTCGGGAATCTCGGCCATCGTGTCCCCAAGCGGGAGAATAGAGGTGCAAACCGGTCTTCTACGCGAGGACACTGCCGTCGGAGGCTTCGCCTTCCTGTCAGGCGAGACCTTCTACACACGCCATGGCGACGCCTTGCCGGGCTTGTGTGCTATCATTAGCATTTTCGCGTTATCCTGGAGCTCCGTACGAGGAACCGGGTGGCCGGCAATCCCGGCGTCCTAATATGATCTGGAGGCACAAATGCACGAAGAATTGCGCGACAAGGTGAGTGCGCTGGGACAGAAGGTCGAACAAGTTCGGGGTTATCTTTGATGCAGAACACAAACGTTCGGAAATCCTCGAAATCGAAAAGAAGGTAGCACAGCCCGATTTTTGGAACCGGCAGGAGGAAGTCCAGGCAATTTTGCAGACGAGGAGAAAGCTCGAACGCGATGTCGAGCTTGACGCGAAGCTGGCAAGAGACGTATCCGACCTGGGAGCCCTGATGGATCTTGCCACGGAGGGAGAGGACGTGCTCTCCGAGCTAAACGTCGAAATTGAGCGCCTCGAGCAGGAAATTAAGCAAACCGAGATCCGCACTCTTCTCCCAGGAGAGCATGACGATGCCAACGCGATTGTCAGCATCCATCCCGGCGCGGGGGGGACAGAATCCCAAGATTGGGCAGAGATGCTGCTGCGAATGTACCTGCGTTGGTCTGAGCGGTCCGGGTACTCCACTGAAATCCTCGATTATCAACAGGGCGAAGAAGCGGGTATCAAATCAGTTACTTTTCTCGTGAAGGGAGATTACGCCTACGGCAACGTCTGCGCGGAGATCGGGGTGCACCGGTTGGTCCGGATTTCGCCTTTCGACGCAGCGGCGCGCCGGCACACGAGTTTTGCTTCTGTTTTCGTGTATCCGGAGATTGATGACAAGATCCACGTGCAGATCGATGAAAAGGACCTCCGGATCGATACCTACAGGTCCTCCGGCGCGGGCGGGCAGCATGTTAACGTTACGGATTCGGCGGTTCGTATCACTCATATTCCCACGGGAATCGTCGTCTCGTGCCAAAACGAAAGGTCCCAAATCCGGAACCGCGATATGGCCCGTAAGGTCTTGCGCGCCAGACTTTACGATCTGGAGTTAGAGAAAAAACGGAAGGAACTGCAGGCAGTTGAAGACGCCAAGCTGGACATCGCCTGGGGCAGCCAGATCCGCTCCTATGTCCTTCACCCATATCGGCTGGTAAAGGACCATCGTACCAAATACGAGACCTCGAACACCGATCGCGTTTTGGATGGGGACGTCGGGGAATTTATCTACCAATTTCTGATCTTCCGGGAAAAAACCAAAAAGCGCTCTGGCAGCGCTAAGGTTGCCGGTTAGAGGCAGGAGCGCGCGTGGAAGCCAACAGCAGTGTTGATTCAAAAAGCCCAACGGCTGGGCACAACCCAGGCAGCCGGCATGCAAGACGGCGGCGCTATCACCAGAGGATTTATTTCGGTCTTCTGATTTTTGTGGTGATAGCGGGCGCCCCCATGGTTGGGGTCTCGTCTCTTCGGGTGCGTTTGCAAACACGAGTCCAGATGCTCCGCGCAGCAGTTGCGAAAGAGCCACTCATTCCGGCTCCCGCGAGCGCGAGGGTTGGAGAAAACCACGAACCCTTCCCGCGGGAGTACGAGCACGCGCAAGTGCGTCCCTACCTGCCGAAGATAGAAGCGCCCGCGCGTTCGCCGGTTCGCATTGTCATTGGGGGCGATGTAACGGCTCCCCCTGCACCAACGGGCAAGGCACGGAGTAAACCTGACTCCGCTCCTGCCGCGACATCGGCAGGCGCAGGAGCCGCTCCCGGCAGCCCGGGGTCCGATTCTCAATACCAAAAAGGCAAAAGCCAGCAAGAAGCCTACGACATCCTGGTGAATTCGAACCAGGTACTTGCGGAAATGATTAAGGGGAGCGATCCGTCGCTGAAGTTCCAAGACTGGGCAGCATCCAACATGGGCCAGGATTCTTTTAATGTAATGGTGACGTTTATCCAGACCAGCGACAACGTGGCCCGTAAGTATATTTGGAATGTGAAGGTGCCGACGAAGGAAGTCGTGCCCCTCAGCGCCTATGCGAGAGAGATCTCGAAGTAGCGACCCCCGAATTCAGAACGTCCAGGCCGATGTGAATCCTGCTCATGATGCCATGGTGGCACTTCTTGCTTCAATGAGAAAATTGTAAGTA
>JBEKYG010000858.1:0-2650 GCA_049511215.1 Acidobacteriota bacterium
GGCGCCCATTCCCGTCGTGAGTGAATTGCCACCTAGAGGCGGCGGTGGTGGTGGATCCTCCTGGTTACAGCAGTGTGGAGGATCGGAGCCTCCCCCTCCTTGGGCGAACATATAGCAGGGGAATAAAACAAGTGCTACAAGCGCGATGATCAGACTGCCATTTCTAGATTTCATTTTCGACTCCGTTCGTATAAACCGCGGGCAGTTGAATCCGGGGGATAACCAGAGGTAGAATGCAGCAATGATTTGGCTCTGATCATCCCGCTCCCGGGGTGATGGTTGTTGGTCCGGCGCCGCGATTGAGGCAACAATCCGGCGCCTCACTTTTTTGGGCGCCAATTCTGTGCGCCTGTATATAAAAAGGCAAAACGAAGGCAGTCGCCTACTTCAAATCTTCTTTTTCGCTATGAAAGACGGACTGACCCCCTTTGCTCGCCCGCTTCGTCATCCCGCGGACACTGCTGTCAGGGCGGGCATTGATTGCGCTTCAGAGGAGGAATCGATCAGAGTTGTCAATGAGGCCCGGTCAGCGTGGATCGCCGATCAGAACGTAGGGCAGCCAGGTAGCGGGCTTCAAATGGCCCGAGGCGCGAGCTGAAGCCAGTAGGGAAAGCTGCGCCTGTTGCAGGGCTGAAGCCTTCGAGATCGAATCGCCGGCCAGCAGTCCGTAGAAACGCGATGTAAGATTTGCGGTGGCCGTATCATCGAGGGGCAACAGGCTGACGATCAACGCGGGTGCGCCGGCGTTCAGGAAAGCCGGAACCAAGCCCCATGGGATTTCCCCTTCCGCCTGCGGCCCGATTCCCGTTTCGCATCCCGCGAGCATCACCAAACGATTCTTGCGCAATCGCCACGAGCTGATGTCCCTGCTATCCAGAACCACCTGGTGAGGCGCAGGCGCCAGCATGAGTGCAGGCTTCCCGTTTACCACCGTGGCATGGCCGGCAAAGTGAAGGATTTCGGCATCGGCCGCAAGCCGGCCAGCCACATCCGGTTCCCGGGCGGTCAAAAGGCGGGGACCGTTTCCATAAAGCTTTGATAGCCGGGCCAACTCATTGCCGGCGCCCGGCAGGTTGCCTGTGCCGTCGAGCAGCAACACGGTACGGCTGCCTGAAGCGGCACTGCCACGCCCCAGCGACAGGCAGTGTCGGAGCACGCTTTGAGATGGGGCATAGCTGAGCGCGTATCGCTCCACAAGGAAACGTCCCCGCGCATCCTCCAGACCGCCGAAGGGAAGAAGGTGGAGCGGTCCATCGGGAAAGATCAGCAGGCTCTCGTGTTTTTCATTTCCGGCTATGCGGAGGACCGGTTCCAGGAGCTCGCCGTAGAGTCTCCTGGATAACGTGCTGAAGGACGCCTCGTCGCCGGTGCGGATGCTGTCCAGGTATTTTTTCACTTCTTGCTCGAGCTCAGGGCCGGAGGATCTCAGTTCAACGACCTCGTTGCCTTTTGAGCCGGAAACGAAGGCCAGAAGCCCGTCCGCCGTGAAAAAGTAGTCGATGGACAAGGCGCGCAGGGTCTGAGCAATATCTTCGGTCTGCCGGGTCTGATTGCCCGTTGGGCCCTCCAGATACTCACGAAGAGTCGTGGATTTCGCGCGGCTGACAAATTCCAGGCCCTTTTGGCCGTCATGGAGATCGTGGCAGAGAAGGGACACGATTTCCTTATAAGGATCGAAGCGGCGCGTCAGAAACTGCTGCCTGATATCTTCGGAAGCGATCTTGCGGCGCATGGACTCCAGGGTGTCTATGGAGCGATTGAATGAAGCCAGCGCGGCAGCAGTATCCCCCAGAGCCTTTTGGAGTTTGCCCTGGAAAAATCTGGTTTGCCATTCGAGCTCCTCATACTTGCCTGAGACCGCCAATGCCAGGCTTTCGTCCAACAAAAGCTGGGCGTCGTTAAACCGTTTTTTTCCCAGGCACACTTGAACCAGACCGAGGCGTGTCCTGCATTCCAGCTCACTCATCTGGCCCAGTGGACCCTCCAGGACCATTTTGAGCGAGGATTCGGCTTGATCGAGGTCCCCCACCTGGAGTGCGATCTCCCCCTGCTTGTAAAGTAGATTCAACTGGCACGAATCAATCCGAATCCGCTCTGCCGGGCCGGCCACATTCTTCAGTGCGGCCATTCTAGCCACGGCTTCCGAATAGAGGCTCCTGCCATCCTCGGGCCTGCCCAACCGTTTCATGAGTGGGAACAGGTCTGCCAGCACTTTTTCCAAACCGACCTCATCGCGATTGCGGTAAGCATAGCTGAGAGCAGCCGTGTAGTCCTTCAGGCTCTCCTCCAGATGGTTGAGTCGGAGGTGCAACCAGCCCGAGCTCAGAGCGGCGGATGCCTTGTAGGAGTCATAACCGCAGCGCTCGGCAATCGTCCTGAGCGCAGTCAGGCAGCTTCTCTCATCATCAGGACGGCTCTGGTTGGCGTATGCTACGGATAGGGCTGCGAGGGCCTTCGCGCGAAGTTCCGGTGCACCGGTTTGTTCGGCCACGCGCAGCATCTCGCGATATTCGAATTCGGCACGGTCGAAGTCTGCCTGCCAGTAGAAACAGTTCCCGCGCAGAAGGTGGATGTTGCAGAGTTGCCAGGTGTCTCCCAGGAGGGAGAAATCACGTCCCAGGGATTCGCTGCCCTGCAGGGCCGAGTCGGG
>JBEKYG010000859.1:0-2648 GCA_049511215.1 Acidobacteriota bacterium
CGGGACAGAGAGCGACGGCCTCGCTGGTCAAGTCGATATCCTTCGTCAGATCCTGGCTCCGGACCTTCCCTTTGATCTGTTCGATGGTGCTCTGCGCCTGTGCTGCCGAGAGCTCGGTCTCGACATTTGGAGCGCAATCGTAGAGCCCGCGCTTCTCGTTCCAGCACATCGTCTGACATACCCAGTGGGCACACTTGGGGAACTGGCGGAAGTTTGGCTTGGTTTCCTCGACCGCCTCGCGAAAGGCTTTGTCGTGTCCCGGACCCTGCACGACGCGCTCGATTTCGTAGCTCCCCGAACTGGCCCGGCCGAAAATGCCGCCGAAGACATCACTGGCGGCCCGTAGCGCTCCAGTGGCAAAGCCCGCCATGGAGGGCTTGAATTCGGTCTTGAACCCGTTGCCACAGCGGTCACAAAAGAACTCGAACTGATAGCCCTTGTCAGTGGAATGATCGGAATGGTTCCTAGTGAACTGGATCAGGGCCATAGCATCTCCTATCGGAAGCGCCAGCGGCTACGTCGCACCCCGCGATCGGATGACCTCCTGGCGATGATGCGCGATTCTACATCCTGACGCGGCTCTTGCACAATGGGACACATGACCGTACCCGCGATTGAGACACCGCAAACAAAATCCAACGCCAAGACACAAAGACGCCAAGTACTATGGTTCATAAATACGGCAACGTCTTATTCTGGACGCGGATGAACGCAGGCAAACGCGCCCGGGGCTTGCCGGCTTCTGCGCCCGAAGGGCAGCGCTACGCGCTGTTTGTTTCTTCCGGAGCCCGGAGTCAAACGCGCTTGAGCAGAACACAACGATCTTTAACGAAGCAGGCGCGCTTGACTCCGGGCTCCGGAAGAAACAACGCGGAAGCCGGCAAGCCCCGGGCGCGTTTGCACGCGGATTGCTCTTGCACCGTCCGCGTTCATCCGCGTCCTGAGAAATACATCACCATATTTTTGGAATCGTGCACTATGGCAAAGAGTGGCGAAGATCTTGTATAGTTACCGCTCATGAGATTGGTATTCGTGGCTGGTCTTTCATACTGAGAATGGATGGATTATGGCTTTTAAAAACCCTACTAATGAACTCAAGTCATCTGCCCAGGAACTTCTGAACGATGCCGGCAGCTTCGTTCATCGCCACATCGGACCGAGCGAAAAGGACTGCCAGGCCATGCTGGAGGTGCTGGGCCTTCGGACGCTGGACGAATTGATCGATAAAACTGTCCCGGCGCCGATTCGCATTCAGACTGCGCTGCAGATCGAGGAGGCGCGTAGCGAGTACGTTGCCCTGCGCCGTCTGCGGGAGTTTGCTTCCGCCAACAAGGTTTTTCGCTCATACATCGGGATGGGTTATTATGACTGCATCACCCCGCCGGTGATCCAGCGCAACATCCTCGAAAACCCCGGATGGTACACGCAGTACACTCCCTATCAGCCCGAGATTTCCCAGGGACGGCTCGAAGCGTTGCTCAACTTTCAAACCATGGTTGTGGATCTGACGGGGCTGCCGGTTGCGAATGCATCCCTCCTGGATGAGGCGACGGCCGCGGCGGAGGCCATGAACATGTGCTATGCGCTGAGCAAGGAAGAACGCAACTGTTTCTTCATTTCAGAGCAGTGCCACCCGCAGACTATCGAGGTGGTCAGGACAAGGGCCGATGCCAAGGGGATCGAGGTGCTGGTTGGGGATCACGCGAACTTCGATTTTGCACACCCCGCCTGCGGCGCGCTGGTGCAGTTTCCGGCCACCGATGGCTCGATTTATGATTACACCGCATTCATCGAGAGGGCACATCGAGCCGGGGTGCTGGTGACCGTGGCCGCCGATCTGCTGAGCCTCACGCTGTTGAAGGCTCCGGGGGAATTCGGCGCGGATGTGGCCGTCGGCACCACGCAGCGATTCGGCGTGCCGCTCGGCTACGGCGGGCCTCACGCGGCCTACCTGGCCACTCGCGATGAATACAAGCGATACATGCCGGGACGGATCGTTGGCGTGTCCAAGGATTCCCAGGGGAACGATGCGCTGCGACTCGCACTTCAGACGCGCGAGCAACACATCCGGCGTGAGAAGGCCACCAGCAATATTTGCACGGCGCAGGTATTACTTGCGGTTATGGCCGGTATGTATGCGGTCTACCACGGTCCCTGCGGGCTTCAGCGAATCGCGCGACGCATCCATTTGCTGGCCTCGGTTCTGGCCAAGGGTCTCGAGCGGCTCGGATACTCAGTCGGGCCCGAGCTTTTCTTCGACACGCTTCGGGTGGAATTGGGGAAAGGACGTCTTTCGGGCATTCTCGACGCGGCGCGGGCGAGCAACATCAATCTGCGGGTCATGAACGACACGACAGTCGGAATCAGCCTGGATGAAACGGTTACTATCGAAGACCTGAAGGACTTATTGAAGGTTTTCAGCGAGGGCCAGGGCCTACAGGGAGTGGAAATTGAAGGCATGGCGGCTAACGTCCACGCGACCTACCCGGCGCACTTCGCACGCACGAGCAGCTATCTGACACAGCCGGTGTTCAACCGCTACCACTCCGAGACAGAACTGCTGCGGTACACGCGTACTCTCGAGGCGAGGGACCTCTCACTCACAACCTCGATGATTCCGCTTGGCTCCTGCACTATGAAGCTCAACG
>JBEKYG010000860.1:0-2645 GCA_049511215.1 Acidobacteriota bacterium
GGCGCTTACGGCACGCCACTTCTTTGCCAACATGCCTCGGCATATTGCCCGCGGCCTTGGATTCAAGGTGGGCAAGGGCGGGACGATCACCTACGAGTATCCGGAGGAACGCCGGCCGCTCGCCAGGAGACTGCGCACGCGCCATCGCCTGACGAAACGCCAGGATGGCTCTCCGCGGTGTGTCGCTTGCATGATGTGCGAAACCATCTGCCCCGCGCGCTGCATTCACATTGTGGCCACGGAAAATCCCGATCCCAATATCGAGAAGATGCCGAGGGTTTTCGACATCGATCTTGGCACCTGCGTTTTCTGCGGATTCTGCGTCGAGGCTTGTCCGGAAGATGCTATTCGAATGGATACCGGCATTGTTGAGCTGGCGTCCTACACCCGCGAAGGCTTGCTCTACCACATCGATCGGCTTTTGGAAAAATAACCTCTTGCCGTAGATCACACGGAGAACACGAGGCAGCATAGCCGCAACCAGAATCTACCGCCAAGACGCGAAGACTCCAAGACGCCAAGAAATCAATGATTAAAGCTTTTGGCGTCTTGGAGTCTTGGAGTCTTGGCGGTAAAAATCCCTTGCGGCTGGCAAAGGATTTGCCGGTAAATAATACGAAGATCTATGGTTCGTGTTCCGCGCGGCCAGGCTTCTTCTTGCGGACGGCTATGAGCTGGGCGGCGATGCTGACGGCTATCTCCTCCGGGGTCTCCGACCCGATGTCGATGCCCACCGGGGAGCAGACGCGCTTAAACTGCTCTGGGTGGACGCCTTCTTTTTCCAATGCCTCAAAGAAGAGCTTGACCTTTCTGGTGCTTCCCATCAGGCCAATGTATCCAGCTTGCGTCTGAAGTGCGAAACGGAGGCAGGCCAGATCATGCTGGTGGCCTCGAGTCACGATGAGGAGATAAGATGACTCGCTGACGGGGAGTTGCTGGAACACCTGTTCCCATCCATCAACATAGAGGGCGTCGGCGAAAGGAAATCGTTCGCGACTGGCGTATTTGATGCGGTCATCCACGACGACGATGCGAAAACCGATGGTTTTCGCAATCTCCGCCACGCACCGGCCCACGTGGCCTGCACCGAAAATGACCAGGGTCGGATCCGGTAGGATTGGTTCCACGTACACCTCCATGCTCCCCCCGCAAATCATGCCGCCATCTTCTGCATCGTCACCTGTGAGATCGAATTTGAGCAGTGCCGGTTTGCCGCGCCGAATGGCTGTCTGGGCTTCGCGACAGACCTCGGCTTCGGTGCAGCCGCCTCCGATGCTCCCGGTGCGCCTGCCGTCTTCATAGACCAGCATCTTGGCGGCCTCCTCGCGCGGCGTGGAGCCTTTGCGCCGCACAACGGTTGCCAACGCCGCCCGGAGCCCCTGGCGGCGGAGTTGGACGATCTCCTCATAGATATCTTCTGCCATGCAACGCCATTATGCCCTACCTCAAAAACAAAATCAAAACCGGCAACGAAGAACTCGAATAACGGTCTAAGAGCGATTCGAGATTCGAGATTGGAGATTCGAGATTTCCCCGGCATTCAATTTCGAATTTCGAATCTCGAATTTCGAATCTCGAATCAAGCCGTAAAAGCTGTGCCCACACAATTGTGCCCCTCCGACCTCACAATGATCCCATCCCGCCTGGGACAAAACGATAATCAAATTAGGACTTCACTCCCATTTCTTGTGTCCTTTCGCTCGATTATATTAGCCACACAGAACTAATCGATGAACCGAGCTTCCCCCCACCGGCTCACCGATTGAAGCTTTCTCGAAAATGCCTTGGGCGAAAAGTTGCGAGACATGCATTTAACCTAATGCCTTCGGAGCTTCGAATGAAAAAAGTTACCAGAATTCCCAGGCTCAGGGCGAAACTGATCCACATCTTATCTGCCATACTGTTGGTGGCTTTCTGCGCATCCCTAGTCCTTGTCCACGGGCCTACGCCCCAGAGCAAGAGCGCCGATCGCGGCGCACGGTACGAATCCGCGCTTCCCGCCGTGACTGTAACCGAATCAACGCGATTCAGCCTCGGCGGCCAAGGCTGGCAGCACTCCAAACATCGGATCCCCCCTGAGATCGCGAAACTAGAGCCCGCCCTCCAGGCGTTCGCGCGCCGCGGAGGCGAGGAAGAAATCGCGGTCATTATTCAATTCGCCGACAACATCTCATCGGGAAACGGTGACAGCGCCTCGGCACTGAAAATCGAAGACGCAAAGGCAATTCAGGACAGGACCCGAGTGATCTTCGACACCGGGGGCATTCCCGAAATGTCCTATTCCCGAATTCCGATACAGACCGCCAAGGTGACACCCGCTACTCTTATGCGCCTGGTGCAGGATCCTCGAGTGGCGCGCATCTCCGTGAATCATCCGGTTCAGGGCAGCCTGGGCCGGACGGCGCGTGCCGTTGGCGCTACCCAGGTATGGAATGGCAAGAATTCTGTCACCGGCAAAAACGCCGTAGTCGCAGTGATCGATTCCGGTGTCAGTACTGACCATTTTTGCGAAGACTTAAGCGGCGATACGCGGGTAGCGATGAGTTTCATCGCCGGCGCGACCGACGCCGCAGACGCCTACGGTCATGGCACGCATGTTGCTGGAATCATCACGGGGTCCGGGAAAAACTCCGGGTTGAAGAACG
>JBEKYG010000861.1:0-2642 GCA_049511215.1 Acidobacteriota bacterium
TTTGTCCAGAGCGTCATTCTGCGAAAACAAGCTCTGGCCAAAACCGCCTAGATCTCTTATCCTTCGTCCTGAATCTCAAACTGCCGGACAAACGGATAGAACTTCTGAGACGGGGTACTAGGACAAGCTAATGCCGTGCGCCAGATCGTGCGACAGGTTGATTCACGCCTGGCGATCTCCGACTTGGGGTCGTTAACCGCGCATATCGATCAGGCAATCAGCCAGGAAATCACGCTTGCCCGGCTCTGCACAGCGTTCGCCGCGCTGGCGCTGGTGATTGCCTGCGTAGGTCTCTATGGGACCGTCGCCTACAATGTCGAGCGCCGGACCAGCGAAATCGGCATCCGCGTGGCGCTCGGGGCACAGCGCAGCGGAATCACATGGATGATCCTCCGCGAGGTCTTCGTTCTCGCAATGGTCGCTCTTGCGATCGGAATTCCAGCCGTGCTCGCTGGAACGCGCGCCGTCAAGTCGTTCTTGTACGGGATTCAGCCAGATGATCCAGCATCTATAGCGGCTTCCGTCATCGTCCTGCTTACGGCAGGATTAGCTGCCGGCTATCTGCCTGCTCGCCGGGCATCGAGAATCGACCCAATGGTTGCGGTTCGCCATGAGTAGTCAATGGCTTTGGTAACCAATATAGGGAACGTCGTTGCATGACACAAGCTTTTGGCAATTTCTGCGAGAGGGAGGGTGATCAACTACTCACAGCGGATTACCTGGATCGGATTGACCTGAGCGGCGCGGCGCGCTGGAATATAGCAAGCAGCCATTGCTATGGCGGCCATAAGTGCAGCAAGACTGGCAAAAGTAGCCGGATCCGTCGGGACCACGCCAAAAAGCAAGCTGGAAATGAACCGAGTCACCACGGCAGCACCCGCTAGTCCGAGAGCGATTCCAATGGCCGCAGGTGTCATTCCAAGGCCCAGCACGAGCCCAAGCACATCGCGGGTCTGCGCTCCAAGCGCCATACGCACGCCAATCTCGTGTGTTCTCCGGCTCACTGTATATGAGATGACGCCGTAGACGCCTCCCGCCGCGATTGCTGTCGCCAGAAAACCAAAAAGTCCAAACACCAGCATGTAAAATCGCGGTGTTGCGAGTTCGCTCGCGTATTGCTGGTCCATAGTCCTCAAAACGACCGGAATCTCCTTATCCAGCATCGCGACTCTGCGCCTGACGGCGGAAGCGAGACTCGCAGGATCTGCATAGGTGCGGATCACGAAAGTCATATCAGGGACAGGCTGCCATCGAAACGGAACATAGACAACGGGAAAGAAGTCGCTCTTTAGATCATTGTACCTGACATCTTCCACAACGCCCACAATTTCGCAGTTTCTGTTGGCAAGCCAAGTGCGCTTGCCCACAGCGGAGCTATCTGGCCAGAGGTGGCGCGCCATGGTTTGGCTTATCACCAATTCGGGTTGGGAGTGCTCCGGGTTCTGTTCGTCCGGGAATCGGCCGGCCACCAGGTGAAAACCCAATGTCTGAAAATAACCCGGGGTAACTCTTACCAGATAAGTCGCAAACGTCCCATCGGGGGTCCTGTATCCCGGGATGGTGTTGTCGATTTCCGAGAGACCCGGCGGTTCTTCGTCAAATGTCAGGCCGGTCCCGGACGCATCCTCCCTCAGTGGCAAGCCTGAAGCAAGTGCCGCCTTCTGAACTCCCGGAATAGCCTGGAGCTCCGCCAGGAGTTTCAGATAAAAGCCTTCCCATTGCACGCGGGACGAGTATCTCGGCGGCTCCAGAGATAGCGATCCAGTCAATAGCTTATCCCGCTCAAAGCCCAACCGTACGTTCTGCAGACGCATAAAGCTGTTCATCAGCAATCCAGCGCCGGTAAGCAGGATCATGGCGAGGCTGACCTCTGAAATGATGAGGAAATTCAACGACCAAAGCCTGTTTGTCTTCGGTAGGCTCGGCACGTTGGCCTTCAGTGCGTCCTGGATGCCGAGTCGCAGCACTCCTCGGAGGGGCATGATGCCGAAAAGAAGCCCTGTCGCCAGGGAGAGGCACAACGCGAAGCCCACCACCCCGACATTGAGGCCGACCCGTTCAAACTGGGGAAGATCCGCTGGCCGTAGGTTCTTCAAAACCTGTATGGCGGACGCCGACAGCAGCAAGCCGACGATTCCTCCCATGAGACCTAAGAGCAAGGCCTCTATCAACAGCTGGCGTGCCAGACGGCCAACTCCTGCTCCGAGAGCCATACGGACAGCGAACTCCTTCTGCCTCTGCGTCAGCCGGGCCAGCAGCAGGTTTGCCACGTTGACACAGGCGATCAACAGGACTAAACCCACGGCTCCCATCAGTGCTAGTAACGTTGTCCGGAGATTTGCCACCGTCAACTCACGGAGCGACCGCAACTGCACCCCTTGGGTCGATCCCTGAGTGCGGCCGCTGCCTCTGACCATGGAACCCATGACGGATTGTGCCTGACCAATGTCCACCCCAGGCCGAAGTCGCGCTATGGTAAGGAATGCCCTATTGGGAAGCTGCTCTTTGACATGCAGCGGAACAAACAGTGATAGTCCCCAAAAACGCCTATCCCCGGAAGGGAATGAAAACGTGGAGGGCGCGATCCCAATGATGGTGTAATTTGTGTCACCGAGACGAATAGCTTCACCGAGGGCGTCCTT
>JBEKYG010000862.1:0-2641 GCA_049511215.1 Acidobacteriota bacterium
CGCAGACGGGCATGGATACAAGGCGCGCGACCGAGGGCCCCGCAGGCGTACTTGACAGTACGTCGAGGAGCCCGACGGAGCGCAACGCAGTAGACATGCCCGGATCCGACGCCGCAGTAGAATCCTGGTGAGAAATGCGGGCTAAGGGCTCGCGCAAAAATAACTTGGCATTTTGCTGCTGTCTACCAGGTTTGCGGATCTTACGAAAGAGTGGCATAGAAAATTGCAAGCCTGGGAGCCAGCAGCCCTGCGGGGCGCGGCGCCGGGCGGGCATCTGGTGCGTTGCCGCTCCTCGACGATGTCACCACATCGCCTGCGTCGCGGCGCCTTGCATCTGCCCGCCCGGCGCTCGCGCCAAAATGCCAACTTATTCTTGCGCGAACCCTAAGCTGAAGTGAACAGGGTTGAAAGGCTATTGCTCTTCTTGGCGGTTTTGCGTGTAAGGGAGGTGTGGAATGCTAAAGCAAGTGCTGGAAGCAATGGAGCTGCTCGATGACAGCTCTGCAAGCGGGCCTAAGGTGGCCGGCCAGCTCAAGTCGAGGGGCCTGGAGAAAATCGAAGTGCGGGCGGTGGAAGGCGCGGAAGGATCTACCGACTTCGTTAAGATCATTGTACCTGGAACAGAAGGGAAGCAGAAGGGCGGCCGCGCTCCCACTCTAGGAATCATCGGCAGGTTGGGTGGTGTTGGGGCACGTCCTGTTCGGATTGGGATTGTGTCAGATGCCGATGGCGCTGTTGCTGCCCTGTCGTGCGCCTTAAAACTGGCAGACATGGGCAGGAAAGGCGATGTCTTGAAGGGGGACGTAATTATTGCGACCCACGTTTGTCCCCGTTCTCCGATCATTCTCCACGAGCCGGTCCCCTTTATGGGGTCTCCTGTGGACATGCGCACGATGAACAAGCATGAGGTGGATCCGGCGATGGACGGCATTTTGTCGATTGACGCAACCAAAGGAAACAGGATCATCAACTCCCGTGGCGTTGCGATCACTCCAACCGTCAAGGAGGGGTACATTTTGAGGGTGAGCGAAGACCTGCTCGACCTTCTCTCATGGACGACCGGGAGATTGCCGCAGGTGATCGCCATCACCACGCAGGACATTACTCCTTATGGAAACGGATTGTTCCACGTGAACAGCATCACGCAACCGTGCACGGCGACGAGCGCTCCGGTCGTCGGTGTCGCGCTCACGGCAGAGGCTGCTGTCCCCGGGTGCGCGAGCGGATGCAATCACGAAGTCGATATTGCGGAAGCGGCGCGCTTCTCTATTGAGGTCGCCAAAGGATTTACGGAGGGGAAGTGCCGGCTGTACGATCAAGACGAATTCCAGAGAATGGTCGGTCTCTACGGGGCCATGACCCATCTGCAGACCTTGGGCGGAACACGTCGTAATTGACCGCGGTGGCAGGAAGGGCGGGGTCAAAAGCATGGCCAGCGCAGGATCAGTTACAACTCCCGCGCCCAGCGCCAATGCAACAAATGTCAATCCCTGGCCAGGGCGAAATGGCTCCAAAAACACCGCGCCCAGGTTTTGCCGGTTTCCTACTTCCACGTTGTTTCCACCGTTTCCGGCCAGATCGAATCCAGCGCCTTGCAAAACAAAAAGGTCGTCCACACCATCCTGTTTCACGCCACGGCGGAAACATTCCGCCGCATCGCCGCCGACCCCAAACACCTGGGCGCGCGGATCGGCTTTCTGGCCGTGCTCCACAGCTGTCGCCCGGAACAGGACTTGAGTTCGTTACAACGAAGCCCTGCCTTTAGGCGGAGGAGTATTCACTTTTTGGCGGGAGGTGCGCCGCTTTGAAAATAAGCGACCAGATCCCTCATTTCCTCACCGCTCAGCGCAGGCCAGGACAACTTTTTTTCGCGCAAGAGAGATTCCATGCGCGGGCCGTGATTCCAGATCGCGGCTAGCAGAGAGTAAGGCGATGCCGCTGCCTCGGATTGCACCAGAGAAGCGGCGGCCGCCGCCTTTCCCGCGGTTGGGGAATGACAGGTAGCGCATTGTTTAAGACGAAAAAGATTGCTGCCCGCCTGAGGGTTCCCAGATGAGCCGTATGCCTTGAGCCAGTAGATATAGGAGAGAAGGTCCTCCATTTCAGGCAGTGAGATCTTGGGATATGGAATTCCGCTGGAAGCAAACATTTGCGACATCCGGGGGTGATGGTTCCAGAGGCCGGCAATCAAGGAACTCACGCTCGCCGCGGAGCCGGAAGAGGCGAGGTCGGGTGCGGAATGAGGTGGGCCGGTCCCGGACTTATGGCAGCCCGCACAGCCCTTGGAACTGAAGAGAGTCCGTCCGCGCGTAGGATCACCGGGCACGACCATTTCCATCTCAGTGGGGGTGCGGTTGCTGGCACGTAGGAATGACACGAGATCCGCGACTTCCTTCTCCTGAAACTGCGGCCATTGGATGCGTTTCTGCGACATGTACGTGAACATGCCGTTGCCGTGATTCCAGATGGCCACCGCCAGGGCCACGGGCCCAGTGAATTGGGACATCTCGTATATGGCCCTCCCCGGCTTGCCCGCTGCCTGCAGCGGGTCCGTGGCATGACACTGGATACAATCCCTGGATCTGAAAATCTTCTCGCCCATCCCGGCCTCACCGGGCTCGGAGTTGTAGTTCAGGTAGTA
>JBEKYG010000863.1:0-2635 GCA_049511215.1 Acidobacteriota bacterium
CGGGGGTGGGGCGGGGTGCCCGACTTTCTCCACGCATGAAGCCGAGCAGAGAACTTGGACAAACACTCTGAAAAACTTGCCTTTTTCTCCTTGAATGGGTAGCTGAGGAACTCGTGTTTGGCTCCCATCAATAATGATCTTGCCCGCTGACCATCCTCTGCAGTGATAATGCTCTCGGAGACGCCAAAAGCAATCAAGTCGAAGAATCTCAGGACAGGTAAAGAAACTGGCAGACCAGCATGCTCAAGCGCTTCAAGAGCTTCGCGATCGTTACTCAACAAGGGCAGTTGAAGAAGAGTCGCCACTGCATGAGAATATGCTTCGCCCTCGTGGACGTATTTGTTGTATTCCAGTCCGCGTCCCCGAACCCGCTCTACGAAGCCAGGAATCTCACCTTCCGGCAATTCTCGATCGCGCAATAAGTGGCGACTGCGGTCAGTGTCGAGCACAGTCACGTTACCGGAACTAAGTTGCTTTAGAAGCGAGTTTTCATATTGATTTTTATAGCGCTGATTAAATCGAACTTCGGATTCTACCTCTGGGACAATCGCCGCCTTGACGCCGTATTTAGTTCGAAGGGCAACAAGAAGCTGAACTTGCCGCGTGAGGAAAACTTGAATTAGCGCATCCGCATCGCAGAGGAGATATTCGGGGTTGGCCAAGGCAGGGACCTATTCGGCAGATTGATCTACCTGTGCTACTACGCCATAACTTGTCAGATCTTCTCTCGTGACCATCAGCAGCTCTGCTGCTTTGCCGCGACTAATGCGCTTTTGGGATAAGACTTCCAGCACCATTTTTACGTATGGCACCGGCAATCGCATGCCAGCAACAGGGAATGTCGTGAGTCGAGATCCCCACCTAAGAACCTCTGGATACACCACATCGTTCGCGGACAGAGCCGCCAATCCTCTAGCGTGATACGACAGCTCTCTCAGAATTGTAGCAATGTCGAACCTCGACAGATGTGTGCGTTCATCTTCTGAGATGAGTCCATATTCGGCAGCTGCTCTTAGAAATAATCCTTGTTCAGCATGAGTCTTAGCAATCAACTCAGCCAAGTCACGCGGAGTCAGGTTCCGAAAATCGTAGCCTCTGTTTTGAAATGCGATGAGGAGCCGTCGTGGGAGAAGGGTGTGCATCGCGAAGGAATCAGCTCGATCTTCCGCGATGTCTCTGAAGTCTGGAGACGTGTCTACATGCGCATCCAAATCGAAAACTGCATTTGAGGCTTCAAGGTCGAATATGGCATGGGCGAGTTCGTGAAGTAGGACATAGTTCCTGCGAAACCATGTGGTCCGATAGGAGTTCGAGACAAGACATGGCCGGACGCAGTCCTTTCCTCCAACTGGAACGCAGAAGCCTTCTAGATTCTTGTTATTGATTGGGGTCTCAAGCACAAGCAGGCCTAGAGCCCTTAGGTGCCCGCGCATCACCTCACCGATGCCGGTTGCTCCTTTGTCGAGAAGTGTCATTGCAAGGAATGCGTTAGCAGCCCGCTCTCCCTGAAGCCGGGCCGGCGATTGAGGGTCCACGGCCTGCTTGATGGCTTCGAAATGGATCCGATAGGTCGCGGGCGCCTTATCGGTCAGGGATAGCACTTCGTCATATCTAGCTGCCAACAGCCTGGTTAGCGCGATTGTCTTGTGCTCTGGCTCTCCAAGGCCCCGCTGTTTAGCCTTTAGCCAGAGCGGAGGCAGGACCGATTCGACGCCGCCTCTGATCCTCTCTCGTCCGGTCAAGATGCTGAGGGGCACCCCAATGGCCTTGGAAAGCTTCTCCGCCACAGAGGACGGGAGCTCTCTTTGCCCGGCCAGCCATTCTTCCATCTGGCGCTCGCTACTACCCACCAAAGCAGCCCAGAATTGCGCCTCTAAACCGAAAGATTTCAGAATGTTAGCAAACATAAGTTCTCGAATAGGCGATTAAGGATCAGATCAACCCTGAAACTCGGAGCTGTTAGTATAGGACACTTCCTTGTGAGAAAGGAGGAATTCTTTTTTCGCACAAACGCCCCGAAGCCCTTGCTGAGAATCTCCTTAGAGCTCTCGTAGTAAAAGTATCACAAGCCTCCGCCCCATACGCAACTACATATCGTCATTCCACGTCCTCCAATCGGTCCAAAATCCCAGTCACGAATTTGGTGCGTTGGACCAGATCCTGCGTTCCTATCCCCCTGGCCGTAATGCCGATTTTTTGTTTGATCCAAGTCGTGTTACTCACGTAGCACAATGCCCGCAAATAATTAATCTTCAGCTCGAAAATCCATTTCGGGCCAGCAATGGCCCTCAGCGCGGCTGCAACGCGTGGGGGTAACTGTCGGCAGTAGCGCGCTGCATCAGGACATCTTCAAAATTTCGCGACAGCGCATTGGTGCGGTACAGAATCGCCAGGTGGCAATCCGGGTTCGAACGCAGCATTTCCTGGATCCGGAATGAAACCCATTCCGCTTCGGAGCGGGCAGAAGGGCTGCGGTGGCAGGTGGCCAAGTCGCCGCGCGCATTCTCGGTCCACAGCACCTTCCCCTTGCGCTCCGTGTTGTTGGCCACGACCGCCCCGGCGACGTCCAGGATGGTCTGCGTGGAACGATAGTTCTGCTCCAGCTTGATGATCTTGGCCCCGGTAAAGTCCCTCT
>JBEKYG010000864.1:0-2634 GCA_049511215.1 Acidobacteriota bacterium
CGAGACGTCGCTGGAAGTGGTCGATGGAATGCAGTTTGATCGCGGATATCTGTCTCCCTATTTTGTGACCGACGCCGAGCGGATGGAAGCCGAACTGACTGACTGCGTGATTTTGCTGCATGAGAAGAAGATCAGCTCGATGAAGGACCTGCTGCCTTTGCTGGAGCAGATTGCAAAACGCGGGCGACCGCTCTTGATCATTGCGGAAGAGGTGGAAGGCGAGGCTCTGGCAACTCTCGTGGTAAACAAGCTGCGGGGGACATTGTCCGTGGCCGCGGTGAAGGCGCCCGGGTTTGGTGATCGTCGCAAGGCCATGCTGGAAGACATCGCGATCCTGACGGGCGGTAAGGTGATTTCCGAGGATCTCGGAATTAAACTCGAGAACGTGCGTCTGGAAGACCTGGGGCGCGCGAAGAAGATCACGATCGACAAGGACAACACTACGATCATCGAGGTAGCAGGCAAGCACTCCGACATCGAAGGTCGCGTGAAGCAGCTGCGCGTGCAGATCGAGGAAACGACATCCGACTATGACCGGGAAAAGCTGCAAGAACGGCTGGCCAAGCTGGTCGGCGGCGTCGCCGTGATCAAGGTCGGCGCGGCGACCGAGACCGAGCTGAAAGAGAAAAAAGCGCGCGTGGAAGACGCGATGCACGCAACCCGCGCCGCGGTAGAGGAAGGAATCGTGCCCGGTGGCGGCGTGGCATTACTGCGCTGCATACCGGCGTTGGAGAACCTGGGCCTGGAAGGCGACGAGGCGATCGGGAGCAACATCCTCCGCCGATCCCTGGAGGAGCCGCTGCGACAGATCGTGAACAACGCCGGATATGAAGGCGCGGTGGTGGCGGAGAAGGTGCGTCAGCATACTGATGTGAACTTCGGATTCAACGCCGAGACCGAAAAGTACGAAGATCTGGTGGCGGCAGGCGTGATCGATCCGACGAAGGTGACGCGGACGGCACTGCAGAACGCGGCCTCGATCGCAGCCCTGCTGTTGACGACCGAAGCCCTCGTATCAGAGATCAAAGAGGAGAAAAAGACTCCTCCTATGCCTCCTGGTGGCGGCGGCATGGGCGACATGTACTAGGCAAGGGCTTTGCCCTTGATATCCCGCCAAAAAGCGGCGGGATATGGAAGCCAGAAGCCAGGAGCCAGGAGCCAGAAGGGACAGCCATGCCCCCTCAGGGTGACTTCGGTATCGGCATCGCAATCGCGATCGCAATCGGCTTTTGGGGACCAGCAAGACCGACTGCGATTGCGACTGCGATCCCGATACCGATCCCGACATTTTGGGTTTTCCACTTCTATTTTCGAAGCAGGAGTCAGAAGAAAGGCCCATGCCCAAGCTGAGCGGCAGGGTACGCCATGGTTTTGTTCTTAATCTCGGCTCCTGGCTTCTGGCTCCTTATGGTCAGGGGGCCCAACGAGGAACAACATAGGCGTAGAACATCGTGACCAGGCCTATGATGGAGGCAAGCGCGATGCTGTGCTTTAATGTGAACCGGAAGAGCCTCGATTCTTCCTCCGCCTGCATTCCGGTCGCAGCCGCGGCGACGGCGATGCTCTGCAGGCTGATCATTTTCCCCATCACGCCGCCGCTGGAGTTGGACGCTGCCATCAGAATGGGATTGAGGCCGAGCCTGCCGGCAGTAACCACCTGAAGGTTTCCAAAGAGCGCGTTCGCTGAGGTGTCGGAACCCGTCAAGAACACCCCCAGCCACCCAAGCAACGCGCTGAAGAAAGGGAACATGGCTCCTGTGGTCGCGAATGCCAGCCCAAGTGTGGACGTGGCCCCCGAGTAGTTCATCAAGAAGGCCAGCGCCAGCACCGACACGATGGTGAGCCCGGGAAACGACAATTGCCTGGCTGTTTGCCATACGACCCGTCCCAATCGCCTCGACGACAGGCGCAGCAACAGCGCTGACAAAAGGGCCGCCACGAGACAGGCTGTGCCGGACGCGGATAACCAGTTAAAATTGAAGGGTGCACCGTACGCGACCGGCTTCGGCACCGCCGGCGGAACACGCTGGATGACATTGTGCAATCCGGGCCAGGAAAACGCGATGCTGAGGGTGTTCAATCGGCTCTGGATCGGCGCCCACCCCCAGAGTAGGACGCACAGAACCAGGAGCATATAGGGCCCCCAGGCCCGGAACAACTCCCTTCCGGAATAAACGCGGGACGGCGTGGCCGCGGCGATCGTTCCCTGAAGATGAAACTGGTCCTTGGGTTTCCAAATCACCAAAAGTACGACCAATGAGCCCATGGCGGCAAGTGAGCTGAGAATATCGGTCAGCTGCGGGCCCACCAGATTCGAAATCAGCAGCTGAACGCCGGCAAAGGATGCCCCGCAGAGCGCCGCGGCAGGCAAGACGCCGCTCAGGCCCCGCTTGCCTCCCATGACTGCGACCAAATACGCGGGAATGATCAGCGAAATGGGGGCGCAGATCCGTCCCACGCCGGCGCTCAATCGGCCGATCGACAGACCGGTTACTCCCCCCAGAGTTACGATCGGGATCCCGATCGAGCCGAAGGCGACGGGTGCCGTGTTGGCCAGCAGGCAGATGGAGGCGGCATAAAATGGCGGGAAACCGAGTCCGGCAAGCATCGCCGAGGATACTGCGACCGGTGTTC
>JBEKYG010000865.1:0-2621 GCA_049511215.1 Acidobacteriota bacterium
AAACTTCACCTCTAACACTCAAAGGCTCGAAGACTCGAAGGAACATCAAGAAAAATACACTCCCGGAACTGTCAAACTTTGGGAGTCCCCCGGCAAAGCCGGGGGTTTACCCAAAAGCAAATCACTCTTTTCGCTATTTCCGGCATGTCGTCTTGCGCTGAGTAATCGCTCCGCGATCCTGATCCGGCTACTTCAGGAAAACCGGGGACGCCCTCCTATTTCCGCTCCTTTGACGAGCGGTGACAGCGCAAAGCCATGCGGCGGAAATAGGAGAGCGTCCCCGGTTTTCCCCTGACGGAGACTGCCGACCGCTTGGCCTCCTTGGGCCGCGCGTCGGCAAAACGGAGCACAACAATTGCGGGCCAGCAACGACATCCCCAATTGAAGGAAAGGAGGACTCATGCGAAGAGTCAGTTCGACGCTTCTTCTGGCGGCATTGGCATTCACCGGAACTCCAGCGGCACAGAGCGTGGCCAAGCGCTACGTAATCACCAGCGCCGGCGCCGTAGGCGACGGGCAAACCCCGAACACCAGTGCGATTCAGGCCCTGATCGACAAGGTGGCTCAGCAAGGCGGCGGAATCCTGGTTGTCCCGAAGGGCACATTTATCACGGGTGCGTTGTTCTTCAAGCAGGGGGTAAGTCTGCTTATCGAAAAGGACGCGATCCTGAAGGGCTCAGTCAATCCGCAGGACTATCCGCAAGTCCATACACGATGGGAGGGAGTGGAGCGCGAATGGACCTCGGCCCTGCTGAATTTCACTGATATGACCGGCGTGGAACTCAGCGGCGCAGGCACGGTCGACGGCTCCGGCGATGTGTGGCTGCAACGCGGAGGTTCCTTGTCCCCGCGCCCAACGGGCCAAGATCAGCAAGTGCGGCTTCCGCAGGAACGCCCCGGCTTGCCTTTGAGTCCCGAGATCGGTCGCCCGCGCCTGATCTGCATCCAGAACTGCAAGCGTGTCCGCATTGCCAACCTGAAGTTACGCCAGCAAGCGATCTGGTGCCTGCACATTCTTTACTCCGAAGATGTGACCGCGGAGAATCTGACCATCACAGCCGACCACAACATCCCCAGCTCCGACGGCATCGACATCGACTCCTCGCGCCGCGTACGGGTGAACAATGTCGACATCGACGTCAACGACGACTGCATCTCGATTAAGTCCGGCAAAGATGCCGACGGCCTCCGCGTCAACCGCCCCAGCGAGGATATTGTTGTCGAGAACAGCCGCTTCCATTATGGCCACGGCGGCGTTGCCATGGGCAGCGAAACCTCCGGCGGCATCCGCAAGGTAGAAGTTCGAAACTGTATCTCTGACGCGGACAACTGGGCGCCAATCCGCTTCAAGACGCAGCCGAGCCGCGGTGGCGTGGTCGAGAACATCACTTACCGCGACATGCAGCTCAAAGACACGCGCCAGGCGTTTGAATTCAACATGGAATGGCGCATGGTTCCGCCCATTGCGCCTCCGGCGAAAGTGCTGCCTGTGGTCCGCAACATCACGATCCGGAACATAACCGGAACCGTAAACTCGGTCGGGATGATGCACGGCCTTGCCGACAGCCCGATCAGGAACGTGAAGTTCGAAAACTGCAAAATCACAGCCCAGAAAGGTTTCGTCATTGAGAACGCGAGCAAAGTCGACCTCTCGGGCCTGACCTTGGAAGTCAAAGAGGGGGAGCCGGTCACCAGGAAGAACGTCAAATAAAACCGCAAATAGGATTGATATGAGAATACGTCTCGGAATGATGAACACGCGAATCGCTTATCCCAGGTCGATCCTGGCGCCCATGTTCCTGATGCTTGCAACCGCCACGTCGACATTGGCAGATGTCAAACCTTCCGCTCTCTTCAGCGACCACATGGTGTTGCAGAGCGGCATGCAGGTTCCTATATGGGGAACCGCCAGTCCCGGCGAGCGGGTCACGGTGACGCTGAATGCGCAGAGGCAATCCTCCGTTGCGCAGGCGGATGGTAAGTGGGCAGTTCGCCTCAACAACCTCGAGGCCGGCGGCCCGTTTCAGATGACCATCGCCGGGAACAATACCATCACGATCAGCGATGTTCTGGTCGGGGAGGTGTGGCTCGGTTCCGGCCAGTCCAACATGGTGTTTACGGTTTCGAAGAAACTAGCCTCTTACGCCGGGGTGATCCATGAAGAACAGGAGATCGCAGAAGCCAATTACCCCCAGATCCGGATGTTCACCGGCACATCCGCCAAGACCTACGAACCTCAAACCGAAATCCAGGGCGAGTGGCTGGTATGTAATCCCGAGAATGTGCCGGCTTTTTCGGCGGCCGGCTATTTCTTCGCCCGCGATCTCCAAAACGAGATCGATCATCCGGTCGGTATTCTGACGTTAGCATTTGGCGCCAGCACGGCGGAAGCGTGGATTCGGCGGGAAACGCTGGCTGCCGATCCACTTTTAAAGCCTATGCTCGATCATTTTGACGCCGCGGTCCAGTTCTATCGCGCCAATCCGGCGGCGCCGGCCGAGCAGGCGCCCCAGCCGCCGCAAACCATTAACGCCCGGCCGGGCCCGCCACCCCAGCAGCAACGCGATCCTGTGCAGGACCAACACTACCCGACGGTCCTATTCAACGGCATGATCAATCCC
>JBEKYG010000866.1:0-2616 GCA_049511215.1 Acidobacteriota bacterium
CGCTTTCGGTAGAACCGGCCTTTACGTCCGGCCCGCCGGCTATTGGATTTCGGTTCCGTGTTCTCATGCTTACACACTAATACCCAGTATTAATTGCTGAAAGCCAAAAACGACAAGCTGTTGGGAAAAAACGACAACGCGGCGGGGGCGGGTTACTGAGATGAAACACACACGGCGGCCGGCGCGGAATTCATCGAGCAGAAAGGATTTTCGTTTTATCCGGCCTAAGAGACGCCATCGTTGCCCCGCCGGTAGGGAGTGTAGGGGTCTATGACATGAGCCGTCTTTTCCTGAAGTGCTCCTTGCCGGCACATCCAGCAATCCCGGCGCTGCTCATTCCAGCATACAGAGGCGTCCCGTTAAGTGTGAAAACATACACTCGTAGGCGACCCTGAAGGCACTTCTCCGCACATTCAAGCAACAAATGCGTCTGTGATCCAAGCAGCGGCCTCAAGCTTGCTAACTGGCACGGTTTTCGTTTCAATCCTACGATCATTTGTTCGGCAGGCTTCGCACCATCGTTCATTTGTCCCCAAGACCCGCCATTGCCCCTTGGCCGCGGCATGAGCTTTCGCCTGAATCTGGTACATTGCCTTTACCTGGCCTTGCGCGCCAATTTTGGTAGCGGGTCGGGTTCCAATTCTTGCGACAATATTTCCACGTGAAGAAACAGATGCGGGCCAAGTGGGCAACTCCCCGAAACGGACTGCTGGGGAGTGAGGGGCGCAGTTTCCAGTTAACCCTTTACCTGGCTCCTACGTCGATCCGTTCCTCGCCAACTTCCCAGATGCCCGTATCCGGACAGCGTGCCGGTCTCAGGTGGCCGTTCCACTCGCATAAATGCTGCGAATTCAGCAGCATAGGGCCGAACCGAATCGACTATAACCACAGCAATTCACGTCTTTCTGATTGCAGTGCGCGAATTGCGTGTGGATAGATTCTCCATGATCAGCCAGACCCCCTCGCATTACAAGATAATCGAGAAACTGGGCCGCAGAGGGATGGGCGTCGTATACCAGGCAGAGGATATCAGTAACGACAAGCCCGACTCGAAAGCCGATTATGTCGCAATCCGGTGCGGCGGATTTATGGGAATCTTTGCGGTTCTTCTCCTGAGGTGATGCTACAATCGCGCCTGATTATGAGTTTAGATCCGGGCACCGTGGTGGGCAATATAGGAGTAAGAAACTTTTCGTTTCGGCGGCTTCGCCCCGTTCTTATCCCCTTGGCGTTGGTGTTTGCCGCCGCTACCACACTGTACTGTATTTTGTGGATGATTGATGCCCGTCAGCCATCCAGCCTGCCCCCCGTCGAGCTCGGCTACAATTCCCACTACTTGCCCTCTGAACAGCTGGTGACTGCAGTCTTTGCCGGCAGTCCGGCAGAGCAGGCCGGTATGCGGGTCGGCGACCGCATCGTCGCGATCGATGGCCATCCGCTTGAGAACGCGGGCTACCAAGCCAGCGTGTCGAGGCAACACCAGCCCGGCGACTCCGTGAGGTTGACCATCCTGCGGCCCGGCGAACCGGCGCCTATCTTCATTAACGGCGTTTTCCGCCGGCGAATTATGTTGGCCAAAGAGGCAGGCTTTGTCGCCCATTTCGCCGGCGAAATCCGCAATTCGTTTCCGGTCCCATTTGTAATTGTCGGCCTGGCGGTTCTCTTCCTGCGCCTTGAAGAGCCCTATGTCTGGCTGCTGGCTCTTCTGTTTGCCAGCTGGAGCGCGGCGCCGAGCGTAACGAATGGTTTTGAGAATCTTGAACCCGAAGGCCTGCGCCGTTTTGCTCTGGCATACAGCGCGATCTTCTCCGGGCTGCTAGGCCCGCTGTCCTATTTTTCTTTGCGCTGTTTCCGGTTCGGTCGCCTGTCGAACGCCGCGTTCCATGGCTGAAGTGGATTGCGCTGCTGCTCGGGATTCTATTCGCAGTGCCCGGAATACCGACCGGCGACATCCGGTTGCCCAATTTCGCGCAGCATTGGGTAGCCGAAAGCTTCTCGAGGATCATCCTCCAAATATATACCTACGCCCTGACAGCCCTGGGTCTGGTCTCTCTTGCAGCGAACGCATTTCACACCGAGGATCCGGAAGCCAAGCGTAAAATCCGGGTTATTTTCTGGGGCGCGGTGGTCGGTATCGCACCTGCATTGCTCGTGGTAGGCACCCGGACTTTTGCCGGCATTCAGCTGTCCTCATGGCTGATCACGGTCGTGAGTGTGCTGCTGTTCATATTCCCGCTGTCGTTCGCGTATGCGATCGTCAAGCACCGCGTTCTGGAAATCCCAGTCCTGCTCAAAAGGAGCGCGCGCTATTTGCTCGTGCAGCGTGGATTTCTGGTTCTCCTCTCGCTGGCGAGCATCGGCCTGACGCTGCTTTTCGCTTTCTCTTTTTCCCGTTACCTGAGGCCGCCCGTCGATGCCGCTCAGCCTCTGGGTATCGCACTCGGCGCCGTCTTTGGAACGGTGCTGCTTTATGGCGGACCCCAAATTCACCGGCGGGTCAGCGGGAATATAGATCGGGCCTTTTTTCACAGAGCGTATGATGCCCGCGTCATCCTTGCAGACCTGGCCGAGAGGACGCGCACGGCCGCGGACCGGCGGGAGCTTACGCAATTGCTG
>JBEKYG010000867.1:0-2601 GCA_049511215.1 Acidobacteriota bacterium
TGGCACCGCGTCTCACACAGGAGCAGATATCCGGTGGTGCAGCCGCGCTGCGATTCCAGTGGAATGCGCCCATCGTCCTGTCCCCGCATAACCCGGGGATCGTCTATGTCTGCTCTCAGTACGTCCACCGTTCGCTGAGCCATGGAGATCAAGGGACGTTTGTCACCATCAGCCCTGATCTGACCAAGGCCAGCAAGGAAAAACTCGATCTCGCCAAGAAGACCAACCTCCAATGGGCGACGATCTACACATTCGCCGAATCCGTGAAAAAGCCGAGTCTTTACTGGGCGGGCACGGACGATGGCAATGTTCAGATGTCTCCCGACGGTGGCGTGACTTGGGTCAACATCACAAACAAATTTTACGACGCGAACGGCAAGGCCAAGGCTGGCATCAAAGGCGACCTCATTCCATACGACCGCTGGGTAAAGGCTGTGGTTCCCTCGGCATTTGATGAGAAGACCTGCTACGTGGGTTTCAGCGGCTACCGCACGCACAACGAGGACAAGACCTGGCTGTATGTAACCCATGATTCGGGCGAAACCTGGACAGATATTTCCTGCGGCATGAACAATCCGATCTTCGAGGTCAAGGAAGATCCGGACAATGCGAATGTCATCTATCTGGCCACGGATTTCGGCATTTATGTGACCATCGATCAGGGCAAGACTTGGGCAAACTTCTCGAACACTGCCCCCAACGCCACGATCCGAAGTCTGGCCATTCAGAAACGAGATCGGGAGATGGCAATCGGCACTTACGGCCGCGGCATCTACGTCGCTGACATCGGCCCAATCAAGGAGTTCAAGCCTGAGGTATTCCAGGAACCCGCTCACCTGTTCGACATCAAGAACACGATCAGCTGGAAGCGATACGAACAGCGCGGCGATACGCTTGGCGAGTTGGCCAAGGCCGATAACCCACCAGTCGGCGCAAACATCTACTACTACCTGAAAGCCGATGCACAAAATGTGAAGGTAACCGTCAAAGATCTGGAGGGCACTGCCATCGCTGAACTGACGCCCAGCAGTAAAAAGGGGCTCCAGAAGATATTCTGGGGCCTGAATAGGGTGACGGCCGGCCAGGGGGGTCCCGGAGGTCCGGGCGGAGGCGGCCGTGGCGGAGGCGGTGGTGGTGGACGCGGCGGCGGCGGCAACCTGGTTGAAAACGGCGTCTACAAAGTCACGTTGAATGTCGACGGGAAGGATATCGATACCAAGAAAATGACGATCCTCCCCGACCCGATGTTCAAGTAATCCTGTCTGTGGTTCACGAGGGAGCCGACCCAGAAGGTTGGCTCCCTCAACTTTTCCTCAGATCAAGAATTCGTGCCATTCGTGTTATTTGTGGCGGTCTTGGTTTGTCGAAAAAACTAATTCCGGGCAAAGGAACAAGTATGAAGGCACTGCTCATCGATATTGATGGCGTAATTCTGAGCGGCGATGCGGCGCTACCCGGCGCAGAGGATCTCGTAGCCTGGTTGATGTTATCGGGCCGGAAGTTCCTGTTCCTGACCAACTACCCCTCGCAGACCCCGGCCGATCTCGTGAGCCGCATGCATACGGCCGGCATCACCGTGCCGCCGGAACGCTTCTTCACTTCGGCGATGGCCACAGCGGAGTTCCTGAGTTCCCAGGCGGGCACACGCCGTTGCGCCTTCGTGGTGGGCGAAGGGGCGCTCGTTCACGAGCTCTACAACATCGGCTTCACGATCTCCGAAACTGACGCCGACTTCGTGGTTCTCGGCGAAACACGGCACTATAACTTCGAGATGATTCAGCGGGCCGCACAGCTCATCAAGAACGGCGCACGTTTCATCGCCACCAATCCCGACGTTGCCGGTCCCACCGGGCGGCCGAGTTGTGGCTCCTTCGCCGCCCCTATCGAGCGCATCACCGGGAAGCAGCCGTTCTACGTGGGCAAACCGAACGCCTTCATGATGCGGGCCGGCCTGAAACGCCTCGACGCTCACACGGCGGACGCTTGCATGATCGGGGACAACATGGAGACTGACATCATCGCCGGCGTTCAGGCCGGCTTGGTCACAGTCCTCGTGCTATCCGCCGTGAGCAAGGAAGATCACCTGGAACGATTCGCCTACCGGCCAGACCACATCGTCCGCGACGCCTTCGCGCTCCGCGACCTGTTGGAACACTCGATCTAGCGGGCCAACTCGAGTGGCACGTGTCGGGCGATTCCTGGCGTCCCCGGTTCTTGGAAGCCTATCTCAGCAGAGTTCCTTATCCGAAATCTCCCGCATGCAAAGGTCAAGGCAGGTGCGGATGCAAATAGGACGCCTTCTATTTCAGCACATGCCTGCAGCATGATGGGCATCCGCGGCCTTCGAAAAATCCACCCGGGAGAGCGGGCGAGATAAGAGAGTTGCGCCTGAATTGTTGGTGATCGTGGTCACATACCGAATAAAGTTCAGTTTGACTCCTGTCGATAAGACACGTGATCCGAACAAACACCGAAACGGGTTGGCGAATGAGCAGGTTGTGGACTATCGGCAGCGGGAAGGGCGGAGTTGGCAACAGTTCTCTGGCCGCATCCATGGGGGCAGCGCTTGCCCGGGCGGGCAGTTCGGTTGTCCTCGTGGAT
>JBEKYG010000868.1:0-2579 GCA_049511215.1 Acidobacteriota bacterium
AATGAATCCGCCGTTCGACGCAATCGATCTCCTGTCCGAACAGGGGGTGAAAGGGGTGGGTGATCCGGACCGGAGAAGTCACTTCTCCGGCGCGACATGCAGTTCGTCTATTGGGTGAAAACTCTCCTCATAAGTTGGGACCATGAATAATTCCTGGGCCGGCATGCGCGTTTCTTCTGTGAATCTCCAGTATCTGGAGAGAAAAGCTGCTTTCTTGCGGGACAGTTGGGGTGAGAACTGAGATCGGCCGTTTCCGGCTCTGATGGAATTACGAGTGGTCTCCAGGCCGCCGAGGGCGCAAGTATGCCGTTATACCGAACCAAATTGAAGCGGGGTGGGGGCACAAGCGCGGCGAGTTTTTCAACCAGTTCGAGGGGCTCGAAAATCATGTGGGTGGTTCCGTCGCGCCAGCGGCGCTTGAGGCGATACAGCAGCCTGCCGTCGGGCAGAAGCGACAGCCGCTCGGTGGCTACTGGAGGGCGGCCGGCGTAACGGCACAGACGCTCGAGCCGCATGCGGTCATGGGCGGGGAGCATGAACGCTGTAGCCGGCAATCGTGGCACAACGCGGGCCGGCCGCTATAAATACAACTCATCAAGTTTCAATCAAATGCGGGTCAATGTGGGGGGGGTGTTCAATAGTGAACAGAGGGCTGTTTAAAAGTGAACAGACAGCCTTCTAATCCGTTGCTTATCATGTTGAGGAGGAAGCAAAAGGACTGTCGTGCGGGCCAGTACTGCAGCAGCTTCAGCCCTAATGCATCCCTCCAAGTCAGGAGAACATTTTACATTTACCAAGGAGACAATCCATGAGGCAAAGCACTGAGGACAAGGCAAAAGGCACGTTTCACGAGTTGAAAGGTAAAGTTAAAGAGAAGGTCGGACAAGCGACGAACAGTCCAGATTTGGAAGCCGAAGGGAAGGCCGAAAAGATCGGTGGGAAGATCCGAAAGAAAATCGGCCAAGTGAAGAAAGTCCTCGGAAAATAGCATGGAGGGTTAGCTGGACCTTAGGAACGGCACCTTTCATAGCGCGTGCTTTTAACCCATTTCCACCCACTGCAAACCCGGAAGATCCCTATCATTAATGATTTGCACAATGCAAACGAGAAAGGAATAAAGTATGGATGTACCAACCAAGAAGTCAGAGGCCAAGTACGGTGTCGTTTCGGCATCCAAGATCATCGGCGAGGCGGTGATCAATCGCCAGAATGAAAATCTGGGCAAAATCCATGAACTGGTAATCGACGCCCAGGATGGGCGTCTGGCATACTGAGGTTCTCTCCTTCGGCGGCTTCATGGGTATGGGGAACAAGCTGTTCGCCATGCCTTGGAAGGCATTCGAGTTCGCCAAGACTGAGAACAAGCTCGTTCTGAACGTGGACAAGGAGAAGCTGAAGAACGCTCCTGGGTTTGACCAGGCCGCCAAGTGGCCAGATTTCGCGGACAGGACTTGGGGAAACAGCATTTACAAGTACTATGGCTACGAGCCCTACTGGAAGCCGTAGGATAAGCGATTCGGGCGCTCGCTGATTTCGATGACCTTGATCGGCGAGCGCTCTGCCACGCGTGAGAGCCATCGCTCAGCGGGCGCGAGGGAATCTCCCTGGCAGAGCCCGCGCGGGGAGCGCTACGAGGTCATCGAAGGCAAAACCCCAGAGATTGGCGCACCTTTTGTCGGCCCCGACGGATGCTGGGCCAAATCCGTTGGCAAGATCTCCGGGTTTAAAAAACATATTACTTACCGGAACAAGCCATCCGAGGGGATGGGGGACGAGAGCACGTCAGAGGAGCCAGTAACAACCGAATCCGAACGATGATCGAGAACTCCGAATCCGATCACAAACATCCCCTTCTTCCTCGCTTCAACGGCTCTGGTACAAGAGCGCCATCCATGTCAGCCACGACGCGCAATCGCACTCTACTGACAACTTCGGGCCCCCGACCGTTGTGAAGCTCCAGAGTTGGAAGAGCCCAAAGGAAAAGAGATCTGGAGCTCACATGAAAAAGGCAAGGCCTGTCTTAGGGAACGTCAACCTGGAAGGCCCTTTGTTGAGGAATACCACGAAAGGAACGAAGAGAAGTACATCTTCCCTGTCTTCGAGGAGCATAAGAATCTCGTTGATCTCGTCCAAACACTCAAGATTCAACGCAAGGCCGGTCGCGAAGTAACGGCACGAATTCTCCGTCTCTCGACGCCTGATCAATTCCGCTCGCAGGACAACCGCACCCAACTGGTGGCCTCCTGTCAGAGCTTCATTCGGATGCCTCGAAGCCTGGAAAGGCCGCGAAAGCCGCACAGGAAGACTGCCAGGACTGTCACACCAAGACCGTCACAGCTCCGATGAAGACAACGGTCAAGCTGGCGTTTCATGACAACGTGGCGAAGAAGGGTGTCTGCATCGATTGCCATGTTAAAGAAGCGGCGGCGGGGAAGAAGGCTCCGGTCAAGTGCGCGGAGTGCCATAAGAAAGCAAATGTGTAAATCCCGCAGGGGGCGGGTCACTGACCCGCCCCCTGGACGCAGACCCTCCTGCGCGCGCGCCCCATCGACCGGCCAAGAAGAGACAGGTCACGGATT
>JBEKYG010000869.1:0-2575 GCA_049511215.1 Acidobacteriota bacterium
CGCCTGCCCAACTTCGGCTCCAAGATGGGCGTCGACGCCACTACGAAGTGGCCCTCCGAAGGCTTTACCCGCCCCTGGCCCGACGAAATCAAAATGGACCCGGAAGTGAAGAAGAAAATCGACGCCTTGTGGAAGAGCTTGGGGCTGGGTGTTGGGGCCTAGGGACTAGAGAATTTGTACGGCCACGCGGCGCGCGTCCTCGGTCCTGTCATTCTGAGCGAAGCGAAGAATCCCCGCATGGCGTGAATCGCAGACATCAAACCAGGATGTCTGCGCCGCCGACCTTATAGATGCGCTACCTTGCTGTCCTATTTGACTATGTCACCCAAAACGGAATGCTCTTGAATTCGTCAGGTCCCCATGCCCACACGTCGATATTCATGCCAGCGAGGCCTAGCTCAACCATCTTCTTACCTTTTTCGAGAGTGGCCTCAACACCATCGGGCGCGGCGATCAGCACGATGTCCGGTCTGATGTCCTGCGCTAAGAGCACCAGCTTGTCGTAATCGGCTTTAGAGAAAAGCTTGGTCGTGGTTTTTATCTCAGCGATGCCGAGTAAGCCGTCCTTAATCCAGGCGAGATCAAGCTCGTGCTCACCCTTTGGCTTGCCCTCACGGGAATATGTAATGAAATCAATCCCCCCTCTGAAGAAGAAACAGTCACGAACATCCTCGAAAAGCCGCCCCAAGGTTCTCACTACGGGCATGACGCCGTGATCGCGAATACCTGCCCTTACGAGCTCATTTAGCTGATACGACCACTCGGTTTCCGCAGGCAGGGGAAAAGGGACTTGGCATCCGCGGCAAACGATCGACTTTTTTACGTCGCCAACAGGGTACCAAAACCTGGATATACAATTGGGACACCGTACATTTGCCCCCTGAAACAGAATCTCATCCCGCGTTAGGTCGGAGACGTCAGACCTGAGATCTGTTACATTTCGCTGTCTCCGAGCCTCGTCCATGCTTTCCAGATAGGATGAATGAAGCTTCTCGACTTCCTTGAAGGTGAGCGATGTTTGGGCAGTTGCAACGTGTTGGGCTGCGAAGACTATTTGCTCGACCAACCAAGACCGAGTACCCTCAGAGTCGGGATCATTTGTAAGGTTTGGAAGTTCCTTTCGCACATTTGAAGCGAGTTTTTCCGTGACGAAGGCGGAGGCTTCTGCTCGCGAGAGCTTTTGCAATAAGGACCGCCAAAACGGATGCTCGAATATGTAAAAGCTGTCTCGCAGAGTCTTTGATAGCCTGAGGATTCCGGCTAGATACCTTCCCTTGTCAGACAAATGAATGTCGAAGCCGCCTCTTGTTTTGATGCTTGAACGAAGGTCAGCCGCAAGCGTGAGGTGAATTTGAGGCGAAAGCAAATACTGAAAAAGCCTCCGCTCCGACGGAATCTCAAAGTGCAAGATTGCGTCCTTGGCGGAGACTTCAAAGGACACCTCATGGTTATACATGACCCGCTGGGATTTGTATCGATTAAAAAGGCCCGCAACAGATGATTTACGCGGAAGGCACCACCAAGGTTCAGCATTGACGTACCTAAGCTCCTGGCTTGGGTTGAAGATACGGAGGTCCACCATCCAGCACTCGTCACTGTCCACTGACACGTCAGCCGGCAACTGGAGTGGCAAATGTATGTCTGTGCCCGCGGCGTATTCCACTTGCCTTATTGGCGCGGGGAATAACCTCGCTCCTTGGGGCTCAACTTCTTGTGTTTGGCCAATTTCATATTTCAGAGAAGCGCAGGGGTAAAGGTTGGAGCGAGCTCGTGTGACAATCTCCATTCCTAGGCGCTCCAGTTCTCCTGCGTCAACGTCATAGGAAATTAGCTTCAAGCCTCTCTGGCTGCTACCGGAGTACACCCTCATTTGAATCAACTTAAGCAATCGTTCGTAAGTTGCCTCGCCTTTCAGCAGGGTGGGTGTTAACCATAGCTGGTTGATGCCCCCATGCACCGGCGAGGTCCTGCCAGAGACAAGACCGTCGTTCCAGTATGCGATAGCGTTCCAGGGGCTGTCCCCATAGAAAATCGGTACGGCGCGTTGCCACGGTTCGCCTGTCGTCCGAGCAAGCGGGGCGTCGGCGCAGACATGGACTTGCCAAGCGAGATTCCGTTCGCTGGTTACCAACTCTAGCAGGTCTTGGTCACTTGAGGATTTCGGCTTGCAACCACGCACGCCATAATCACGAACAGCGAAGAGGTTCCAATGTGTGTAGCCGATATTCCAACGAAAGAAGCGGCTCAGTCCGCGCGTCTGCGCGTCATCGAGGTCAAGAATGCACGGCTGCGGCCGTCTGAAATGTGGAGGATACTTCTCCCGAAGATTGTTTATATATCGCCGAACTGACGCCTGTTCACGCAGGCCCACGCTGTATGAGCGGGAGTCGATTGGAGGCCGCAAATAGTGCCGCTGAATTAAGACCGGCGAATAGCGTTCGTGAAGCTTTTCCAGTGTTGCGGGCTCAATCTCATCGTAGGAATAGAAAACATCTGGGTCGGCCACATCCAGGAGCGCATAATAAGCTTCAGGAATGCTTTTCTCGATCAAGGGCACGATTGGATTGTGCCGACC
>JBEKYG010000870.1:0-2564 GCA_049511215.1 Acidobacteriota bacterium
CCAGAATCCAAAATTGAGGCAGGTGAAAAGGGCCTCATATCAGTCATCGTACTGAATTGGAACGGAATGACCTACTTAGAGGAGTGCCTCACTTCGATAGAGGGCCAGACTTACCCACGCGTGGAAAGGCTGGTGGTTGACAACGGCTCGACCGACGGCTCGCGCCCGTGGCTGCGCGAATGGCGCGGCGAGAAGTGGAGGTTGATTGAGCTGCCTGCGAACCGGGGATTTGCAGGCGGGGTCAACGCCGGGATTCGCGCCTCCCGGGGCGAGTTTATCGCCTTGCTGAACAACGATGCGGTTGCCGATCGCGACTGGTTGTCCCTGCTGAGCGATTGCATGACAGATCCGGCCATCGGCATGGCGGCGTCCAAGATACTCTTCTATGAACGACGTCAAGTCATTGACAAGGCAGGGCACCTGCTCTACCCGGATGGGCTCAACCGGGGCCGGGGTGCTGGTGATACTGACTGCGGGCAATTCGAGCAATCCGATGAAATCTTTTTTCCCGATGGCTGCGCTGCCCTGTATCGGCGCGGCATGGTCGAGGATATCGGGCTGTTCGACGAGCAATTCTTCGCTTATGGAGACGATGCCGACCTCGGTCTGCGGGCGCGCTGGCGCGGCTGGAACTGCAGATACGCACCGGCGGCGAGGGTTTACCACCGGCACTCGAGGAGTTTAGGCAAATACTCCCCCCAAAAAGCTTTTCTCGTTGAGCGTAATCGATTCTGGGTGGCAGTAAAGCTTCTGCCAATGCCACTGCTCTTGGTCTCTCCGTTGTTTACCCTGTGGCGCTTTTGCTGGCACGTCTTCAGCATTTTGCGGCGACGCGGTTTGTCGGCAGGCGTCACCCGAGAGCATGGCGCCGCAAGCCTGTTGTGGGCCTTGGTGCGGGCCTATTTTTCCGGCTTGCGAGGTCTGGGTGAGATTCTGAAGAAGCGGAGAGAAATCTTTCGGAGCAGGCGAATCAGCAATGCGCAATTCTATGCGTTGCTGCGCAGGTATCGCATCTCGGCCAGGGAGCTTGCATTTCGCGACTGAGATTTAAAGGAGAGTGGTTTGATCAACCCGCGAGTGAAGTCACTTGCTGAAAGGGTTTTGCCGCATTTTCTGATTGCGCGGCTGGATCCGATTCAGGAGATCATTGAATCGGAGGTCAAAACCGCCGCTGCCCGGCTCATGGACGGCCAGGTAGTGCTCGACGCGGGAGCTGGCGAAGCCCGTCACAAGCGGCATTTCACACGCGGGTTTTATGTCGCCTTGGATTCCGGGACCGGCGATCCGGATTGGGATTATTCAGACCTCGATGTCAGGGGCGACTTGGAGAATCTGCCTCTCGGCTCAGGTACGGTGGACTGCATTCTCTGCATGGTGGTTCTGGAACATACGCGAAACCCCAGGCAGGTGTTGAACGAATTTGCTCGCGTTCTCAAGGCTGGTGGTTCGATGTATCTGGTTGTGCCGTTCCTCTGGGAGGAGCATCAGGCGCCGCACGATTACCTGCGCTTTACGCGGTACGGCGCCCGACTACTCATGGAAAACCTGCCGCTCCGGATAGGCCTGCTGTCTCCGATGGGCGGTTTCTTCTGGGTCTGTGCCCGACGGTGCGTCAATTTGTTGGGTTTTTTCCAAGGAGGATGGCGCTGGCTCTTATTCATTCCACTGTCGCCCATCTTTGGGTTGCTGCTGCCCCTGCTTCTGTTTTTCCTGGACCGTCTGGACCACAAGAAGGACTTTTCTCTCGGGTTCCGAATCCGTGCGACCAAGGAGCAGGTTTGATGCCGCGGAGACTTGGACTTGGACCTGGACGTGGACTTGGACTTGGATGTTTTTGGGCTCGACACATTTTCGAGAGCATCCTAACGGTTGAGAGAAGAAGTTGGTCGACTTCCTCAAGCTTGCGAAAGTTCACGTCGGGCAGGATAGTTCAAGTCCACGTCGAGGTTTAGGTCAAACTCCAAGTGGGTAGCCAGGTTCACAAAACAAACTTCCGGCAAAGCCGGAGGTTCCGTGATTTCGTAAATGTTCATCAGGGGGGATATGAGGCCATTGACCGGGAGCATGGGCTTGCGGCGATCTCAGGTGCATCGCGACCTGGCATTGCTCGTCCTTTTCGTGGTGGGCTGCGCGGTGCCCTTTCTGTCACAACCCTTCCACATGGATGACAATTTCTACATGGATATTGCGCGGAGCGCGCGAGCCCATTTGCTGTATCCCTATGACACGCCCATCGACTTTAGCGGCGTGCATTATCAAGAGGGGGGATCTCATTCCCATCCGCCCTCGCAGGTATATCTCCTTGCCGCCCTGCAACGCTTCGCGGGAGAGGGGGAGGGCAGCGAATGGATTTATCACTCCGTGGCCCTGATCTTCCCGCTACTTGCGGTATTGTCGCTGTATTTCATTTCAGCCCGTTTTGTGGAAAGGCCGCTCTGGCCATCGCTTGTCATGGCTGTCTGCCCGCTGCTCCTCGTCATGGAGCATACCCTGATGCTGGATGTTCCCACCCTGGCTTACTGGCTGGCGGCGATCGCCTGTTTCTTGTGGGCCGCGGATTTGAA
>JBEKYG010000871.1:0-2536 GCA_049511215.1 Acidobacteriota bacterium
GATCGTTGGCCAGCCGGGCCCGGACAGCGCTCCCCAATGGTCTCCCGACGGCAAACAGATCGTCTTCTCGAGCGCCATGGGCAATGCAAAACAGTTTGCGCAAAACTCGCGACTCGCCCTGGCCTCCGCCGATGGCGGCACACCTTGTTCCATCACGGATTCCTTCAACGAAGACCCTGGTCTTGTGATCTGGAACAAGGAAGGCATTTACTTTTCTGGATCACAGAAGACGGCGACGCACCTGTTCCGCGTGGATCCGGCCACCGGCCGGATCGGCCGCATTACCGCGCCGGACAATCTCATGGCTCAATCTTTTTCACTGACCCATGACGGGCGTCGTATGGCTTTTGTGGCTTCCTCCCCGACCTCGCTGAGCGAGGTGTGTGTCAGCGATGTCGCGAATTTTGCGCCGAAGGTCCTGACCCACATGACCGATCAGACCAAGGAGTTCATCTTGGGCACACGCGAGGTCATTTCCTGGAAGAGCCAGGACGGAACCATGATCGAGGGCGTCCTGATCAAGCCGGCCAACTTCGATCCGGGCAAGAAATACCCGCTTCTCTGCATCATCCACGGCGGGCCGACCGGCGTCGACCGCCCGGCGCTGCTCGCCCCGGATACGCGCACCTGCCCGTCCGACATTTGGGTTGACCGCGGGGCGCTGGTCTTGAAGGTGAACTACCGGGGGAGTGCCGGATATGGTGAAAAATTCCGCATGCTGAACGTGCGCAACCTCGGGGTCGGAGATGCGTGGGATGTGATTTCCGGCGTCGATTATCTGATTGGCAAAGGTTGGGTGGACGCCGCCAAGGTCGCATGCATGGGGTGGAGCCAAGGAGGCTATATCTCGGCCTTCCTGACGACTTCCTCAGACCGGTTTGCCGCGATCTCCGTGGGAGCGGGGATCTCAGATTGGGCAACTTATTATTACAATACCGACATCACAACCTTCACGCTCAACTACCTGGGCGACAATCCCGTGAACGATCCCGAAATCTACCGGAAGACTTCGCCCATCTCCTATGTCAAGAATGCCCGAACTCCGACGCTGATCCAGCATGGCGAGCTGGACCGCCGGGTGCCGACGCCCAACGGCTACGAGCTGCGGCAGGCGCTGGAAGATCGCGGCGTCAAGGTGGAGATGATTGTCTACAAAGGCTACGGGCACGGAATAACTCGCCCCAAATCGATCCGCGCCGTCATGCAACACAATCTGGCCTGGTTCAACCATTACCTCTGGGGAGATCCGCTTCCCGATTTCACCAGCACCGACTTCCGGCCTCCGAATTCCGACCTCCGGCCGGAAGCAAAAAAACAGAAGCCGGATTGAGGGGCGGGGAAAGGAAACCGCAGCGGGGAAAATAAGGACGCACCCTATTTGGGTGACCGCTCAATCTCAAACGCTGGGAAGGTGATTTGCGAAATATGGCGTCCCCCATTTCCCCAAAAGGTGCCGGTCACCGTGGTGGATATCCCGGACGCGGATTACATTCTTCGCATAGTCGAGGTGGAGCAAGATATTGGAAGAAGTATGATCAAAAGACTCAACCGCGCCGTGAACATTGCGGTCGTGTTGGTTAGCCCTCGATCAGAAAAGATATGCTGGAATTGGGGACTGACGACGGCAATTGTTGAAGGCATTCGGGAAAGTGCAGGTTGGAGGCTTTCCGGGCAGGCTTAGCGGCAAAAAATTCGGCCGTTTTTTGGGGTTAAGGCCTGACTTGTTTCTTTCGAAACGTTGCCGCCTGCATCGGCTCCGGGTCCATGGCATGCCAGTGGGTCGCGCATATCCCAGGTGGCATCCTGCCTATTCTCCGATCTCGAGCCTTTTCCGGTTCTCAGACAGTGCCGCCATGGGGCGCACAAGACCCTCGCTGCCGATCGCTATGCTCTCACTTCAGTGGAGTTCTCGGTGCCCGTTGCGGGTTTGAGTTTCTGGGAGACTACGAGAACTCGTGCGGCAACATGGCAATAAGATGGCTGGCCTGGCCGCGGCTGATCTGGGGCGGAGGATTGAGGTGGGCTCGTTTCAGCCGCTCGATTTGCTTTTCGGTGGCCGGCCGGCGGCGCCAGCCGGCCCGTAGATCCACGAGATCGAGCGCGCGCGGGCGCGTATGCCTGACGTAATCCTCCGCCTTCGCGATTGCGGCTGTGAGCTGACGTTCTGTGGCGACGATGCTGCCGTCCGCCTCAGGGTGAGGCGAACCGAGCACGGCTTCCCACTGTTCCAGCAGGGTTGGCGCGCAGGTCAGGTATTCGCCCTGGCCCAGTCCCAATCGATAGCAGTTCCGTCCAATGGCGGCCCATGCAAATCGCGCGATTCCTCGGAGTTCGTCGGGAAGGCGCAATTCCATGAGGTCCACGCGGGTGCAGTGAAGCCGAAGGTCGTCAAGATCGGTGGCCAGATCGGTCTTGACCCAGGGACGGTTGATCTCGACCCATCGAATCGCACGCTCCACGTCGCTCGTTGTCCTGCCTTTGAGATTGAAACTCGCGGCAAGGCCGAATAGTGACGGCAGCGTGACCAGATGGTGTT
>JBEKYG010000872.1:0-2536 GCA_049511215.1 Acidobacteriota bacterium
CTGCGGCAATCCGCCCCGGTCGCCATCGCAAAGTCATGATTGCCGCTGACGGCGCGTGGATCCCGGTCCTGTATCCAGCGGACAACCTCTTCAGGCGCGGCGCCGTAGTCAACGAGATCGCCAAGCACGAGCAACCGGTCGTAGGATTTGTCAATTGCTTCGATCGCGTCGATGTTGGCGTGAATATCGGTAAGGATTAAGTAACGCATGAAACAAAGGTACGCTGAGCCCAGCCGGCATGTCAAACAGCGGCGCACCGCGTGCGGCGTGAGGTCGTGAGAAATATCGGAAGATCCATTTGTTCGCCAAGGAGCCAGACACCGAGCAGAGGGCCCACTATTGCACCGAGCGTGTCACCAAAACGGTGAAATCCGAATGCCTTACCCCGAACAGAAGGATCCACGGAGTCTGCGAGCATCGCATCGCGGATCGGTCCACGGAACCCACGACCAAACCAGCCAACAACACGACCGACAAGCACAAGCAGCCACGTCGCGGCAAATGCAAACAGCGCCATCGCCAGCCCGGTCAGGAAATACCCGACAGTGGCAAGAGTCTTCCGATGGCCGAGCCGGTCGGAGATCCAACCGCCCCAAAGTTTTACAAAGCTGGCGACTGCATCCGAAACTCCCTCGATGAGGCCAAGTGCCGACGGAGGCGCACCAATGACAGCGAGAAATGCGGGTAGCACTGCGGTTGCCATTTCATGGCTCGCATCAGAGAGGAAACTGGTGATACCCATGCCAATGACATTGCGGTTCAGCCAACCCCTGTTCGTCGGCGTTTCATTCATGATGCGTCCTCCATGATACGTCCTCGGTTTGTGGCAGCCCTGTTCATGTTGCCGCTCGTGGTGCGGCCGGTTCCAGAGCGGGCGCGATACGCATGGCAGTCCTCAGAAACTCGACTTCCACCTCCGTAATCGGCGGATCGGCCGAGACCAGGAACAGGGCGGCATCGCATTGAGACAGGAAGTTGAGAGTGACTTCGGTGTTGTGCCGGAACGTGGAGCCGATGCCCGGCTTGTCGATGAGTACTAGGCCTTGGCCGACAATCGGGGCGGGGTGGAACACCTCCACCTGCGACACGCCCAGACGGTTCTTGGGATTCTCTGTTTCCGTGACAAAATGGGAAAGAAACCGGGCCACATCACTAACCTCTACGGTTGTGAGCACTTCGGCCGGGCGACCATCGTTATACTGGACCCTCGCCTGCAAGGTATCGCCCGATCGGATGAACGTGGGGATGGCTGTCAAAGGCACCACGGCACTAGGCAGAACCTGGTCACCCAGCAGGGCATTGATCAGCGTGCTCTTGCCGCGTTTGAATTGCCCAAGAACCGCCAGGTGGAACCGCCCGTCAGCCAGACGCCTCTGCAATTGGTCTATCGCTGCAAGGATCGGGGCAAATTGCTGATCGAGCGGGCTCAGGCATTGGACCGCTTGCCCAAGCAACTCGGACAGTCCGCTTCCTGACGATGGTGTGAAAGACTTCGGGTGCGCCGCGATAGGCGCTGATCCTGACGCCTCCCACACCGCTTGGTACATGGAGATCCCCTTCAGGATGTATCCCGGAAGGAGCCGTCCCGCCGCATTGCGTCCGAACAGCGCCTACCAGAATGGAATATCTTGGTAGGAGTCATCAGCCACGAATGGGCGGACATCGGTGAACTCCATCACCGTCAAGGCTCAGCCTCAAACTCGGATGTTCATAATAACACACTTACAGCCTGCGATCGCCTGGTCCATCACACGGTCCGTAGCCGGTCTCTATCTCGAAAATGTCGGTGTCTAGCGTCTCCGGATTGCCGAAAGATTCGGATGTCCGACCATGAGAGACAAAGCATGAATATCCGCGTGTAATTCTTCCTCGTTCATCGAGCTTCGTTTGATCGCCTGGTGCTTCAGGGCATGTGGCTCCATGTCCTCGGCGACCCTGTCCAGAATTTGTGCCTCCCTGCGCAACAAAAGTCGCCGGCAGTCTCCAGCCGGCAAAGTAGATAACACCCGGCATAAATGCGGCACGCATAACGACGGCAATCCTGCAGACTCGGTATCGGCTGGAGAGTTCGCATGCGGGAGCAGGCTCCCCAATGCCTCTTCTTCCGCAGCCTCCACGACCCGGCAGGCCGAGCAGGCATCAGGCCCAGCCAGCAGCCGGTGGATATTCTCACCCGAACCATCCGCACATGTCGAAGAAGCAGCGGAGCGTAGGCGTTCGGCCAGCCGGGACAACACGCGCGCATAACCGGCGCATATTCCCTGGGGCGATGCCATTTTTTCGTATTGCCACGTGTGCAAGGAACAGGAGTCTCAGCCCCTGCGCAGCACCCATCACAAACTCGGGACCGGCCCCAGACGGTAGTTTCCCCCCTTATTAACTGGTATGAGCAATTTTGATCAAACCGATGAGCCGCATTGAACTGACATGCGCCTTACTCCCGGGAGATAAAGAAGTGTGTCTCGAACTGCCAGCTGGGATCTTCTGGGAGTCGGATATCGGGGGGAGAAATGTTTGCACGACCGTTTATCATAAA
>JBEKYG010000873.1:0-2530 GCA_049511215.1 Acidobacteriota bacterium
CGTAGGTGGAGAGCAGCATCAAGATTGCATAGTCTCGCAAACCCGTTCGAGATCGATCCTGGCGTGTCTTCATCAATACCGCCTGAATGTGCTCCGGCCTCAGTGCCGATGGAATGCTTTCGAAGGCATACAACGTTGGGCAGATTACCGCTGCCGCCAGATCGAGGGTCACTCGGCCGCAGTTATGCAAGTAACGCAAGAAGTCTCGCAATCGGGTCCCGCAACCTTTCAACGAAATGCGGCGCTGCGATTTGGCCCGGGCGGCCATGTAGACGTCAATATCCGTGCCGCTGATGGCGAGCAGGTTTTGTTGATTCCCACGCTCCCCCAGCCAAACGAGAAACCGTCGTGCCTCGGCGCACCGGTCTGACCTGCTCTGCAGCGCCAGACCGCGAAAATCGCGCAGCCAGCTGGCGTACTCTTCACAAATCTGCCGATGAAACGCCTCAAGTGAGGTCGAGGGAATCGTAGCCGGCGGCCACTGCCCCCGAGCCAAACGCAGGAGCATGCGGATCCCACCGGCATGCGAGTTGCGCCATAACCTGATCGGATACGGGCTGCGGTGGTACCGCTGGCGAAACAGCCGGAGTTCGCTCGTCAGGTAGGAACTGATGTGTGATGGTTCCGCGACTTCGACCGCAATATGACGTTTGTCCAAATATCTAAGGAATCGTCTTGCTACTTCGGTCCAACGTTGGAAAGTCTTTCGACAATATTCTTCCTGTTTCAAGTGCTCTTCCAACCGGAAGAGAATCTGTTCGTTCGGTGATTGGGACTGCATTGTGCACCTCCTTGGTGAGTCTGGAGGATTGCACGTTCTGAAGCAGATAATGGCAAGTAATCCGCGCCAGAAATGCGGTCAGTCTTGCATCTGCTTCACCTCCTTCGCATTATTCGGTCCTTGCGATTACTGAATTAATGGCAAGCTTGCCATTAATTCAGGGCGTCCCCAAACCGCTGCACGAATGTGACGGCGCCGCATCTCGCCTTCCGGTCTGACGCAAGGATGCCGGCTCGGCGGCGAACTGACGCGAACACCGCGCGCACAAATACCTGAAGCACATCCCTGACGAGGCGGGCGTCATAGGCGAGGCGATATCGCAGCGAGTAAGGAAGGGACAGCACCCATTGCCGGACGGGAGCCTCGGGGAAAACCCGATCCACGAGATGAGCAGCGGTGTCCGCCATGCGGCGGCCTCCGCATGATGGGCAGAAGGCACGGCCCTTGCACGAACTATCGTGAGCTCACGATAGCTCGTGTTATCCGCAGCGGGAAACTATCAAGAATTCACCGCTGCGGATAACACGAGAAGGGAACGAGCCGGTCCTGGTGACAATCATCGCAGTGTACGCGCACGAAGCCGTTCGCCAAGATGCCGCACTCCAGGAAAGATCGCAGTTCCTTTTCGACAAACCAGGGCACGAGGCGATCTCGTTCCAGTTGCCGCGCCAGGAACGTTTCCAGATGGCCTGCCACAACGCCATAAAGAACCGTCGCTTCAGGATTTCGAGGGACATACGTCGCAACACTTTCGCAGACGGTGAGGTCCGGATCATCGGGCATGAAAGCAAAATTGCTGGATGCAGTTTCCTCCGAAGGAGGGAGGACAGGATACAGGTAGACTACTCCCATGAATCAGACTCCTGCGGCCGGCAAGCCGCCGCCCATCTAACTGTCTGTCACGATTTGAGCGGAAAAATCCATGCCGGCACGTAGGATTGAACAAATATGTGGAGATCCAGAAATGATGGACACCCACTGGATTTGGATGAGTGTCAGGGGGTTCTCCGACTGATTTTGGATGGGTGTCCAGGATTTTTACGGTGAACGAGTGGCGGCGTATAGATCCCGGAAAAATAAAAAAAAGCTTGACAGGAATTTTAGAGCGCAAATACGGTGGGGTTGTAGCTGATCAGTTGTGAGTTTCCCGAATTAATAATGATGCGAGCGGGCTCCAAAAAGAAACCAGCTTCGGATGGGCGAAGCTCCGTTCGGAGATCGAAGGTCCTATGGGCGACACTTTAATTCATGATTCAGAACATGGTCGGCGCGACCGACACCATTTTCTGTGCGGCCGTGACCGTGGCCTCCGTCGTCGTGAAGATGGTGTGCGTCACGCACACCATGCTCTCGATTCCGGAGACCATGGCTTTTGCGAACGAGAAGATCTTCTTAGCCAGGAAGACCATTTTCCGGATCACCAGAAAATCTTCTCAAGCTTTGAAACCATGGTCTTCGTTTCCAACCCCAGGGTCTCCAACACAAAGACCATGGTAAAAATGACAAAGACCATGGTCGAAGCCGATCACGAAATTATTGAAATAGCTGAGCTTCCGGCAACGGCCGATTTTTACCATGGTGTTTGTCGTTCCGACCATGGTGTTGTCGCTCCTACCGTGGTGTTTGTCTTTTCGACCATGGTGTTCGTCGTTCCGACCACGGTCTTTGTCGTTCCACCCGTGGTGTTCGTCGTTCCGACCACGGTGTTTTTCGTTCCAACCATGGTCTTTGTCTTTTCGACCACGGCCT
>JBEKYG010000874.1:0-2529 GCA_049511215.1 Acidobacteriota bacterium
TTGGGTTGATCGTGTATTTCTTCTCGGTGAACGTGAAAGTGTTGCCGCGATGGCCGCCCGCCTCGTACTCGTCGAGGTGTTGCTTGATCGCGGCGCTGATCTTGTTCAAATCGAAATCCCAGGTGTAAGTCCGGGGCCCTTTGGATGTGATGCCGAAGCCGGTGCCATCGGATCCGGCCATGCTGCGTACGACCATGGGATGAAAGCGAACGCCATTCTCGCCGGTGTAACGCAATTGTCCTTCTACCAGCACGACATGAAGCTCGAGGTCCGGAGATCTGCTCGTCACCCGGTCCACCACGACCTTGGCGTTGACCGTGGTGCCTTTCAGCACGGCGCTGAGCTTCAGATTTGCTTCCGGCGGAACTTCAAGCTTCTTTTCAATCTCCTTGGTGATGCGATCATAAACTCCCTTTGCCGCGTTCCGTGCGCCGCCGCCTACCGTGGCAACACCATCGATGGCGAGCGTGGGGACGCCGGTTCCAGCGTAATACTTGAAGCGTGCCGTCGTCTGCGGTGTCGTCATGGGGTCGGGCTGGGGAATATGCTCGTGATACATGATCACCGCCAATTCCTTGGTGCCGTATCTCTCCCTCGCCATGTCAGCAGCCAGATCGGCTGCGACGCAGGGCGGGCAGCCCGAGCCGGTGAAAACCTCAGCCAGTACGACGCGGTTACTGCGCTTTTCCGAAGCCTTGTAAGGCTCGACGGTAAAAGGCGGCGGATTAAGTTCCAGATATTTGGCGTCCAGCGCCTCTTCGAGCCCGGAGGTGAACCCCTTGTGGGATTTGGCCCAAAGCGCGTTCAGTGTCTGGCGGGCGGTCACAGGCATCTTGCTGGTCGCCGCCACATTGATGTAGCTGGTGAGCGCATTCTGGCTGTCGCCTCGTTTATCATAGAGCTCAGCCATGGCAAGGTTCGCGGCCGTAAGCTGCGGATTTGCGGCCAGCGCATCTTTGAGGTTCTTTTCTGCTACATCGAGCTTCCCCTGCTTCAGGTAGATGCGGCCCAAGGTTACCTGGGAGGTGGTTTTTGCGCGAAGAAGACCTGCTTGCGGGTTTGGGCCAGGGCGAGCATTTGCATTTCCCTTAGGGTTGGGATTCGGCTGAGGGGCAGGATTCGCCTGCAGCTTGGCCATTTCCTGCTCGATCAAAGCCTGGCTCTTGATTTCATACTTTTCCGCGTCATCAAGCAGGATTCCGGCGTCGCAGAGCTGGCTTCCCAATGTGGCATAAGTGTTCGGCTTCTGAGCATCGGAGGCCTTTGCGATGATATTTTCCGCCTGTTCCCGGATCCTGGACTTCTGGTCAGGATAGTTCTTGACCAGAGCATCAAATATGCCTTGCTGAGCCGTATTTGCCGACGGACTGTCCGGAAAGTCCGCCACAAACTTTTGAAGAGCTTCGATCTTCTTGTCGGGCTCTTTGATGGCATTCGCTTCGGTGTATGCCTTGCGGTCAGGGGGTGTAGGCGGAGGAGTCGTCTGTTGCGGATTCTGAGCTGAAACCGAAAGCACGAATACCGCCAACACCAACGCCGGCAGCAGGTAGAGCAGTAATCGCACTTTGTTAGTCATGAGGGCAATCCTTTCATCTCTTGCGCAAGCTGGTGGACCCTTGCTTATAGGCTATTCCGGGCCGCGGTGCAAGTTGAAACGTGTTGTTTCGTATCCAAAAACCATGCCACGAATAACACGAATTCTATTTTCGAAATTCGGGGTTCTTGTATTTCGCGGCTTGGGAAGAAATGCACACTCACTTGCCGGCGCGATAACCCGTGCGCGCGCGGATCTTGACGCCGGCCCGATTGACTGCGACGCGGATGCGGCGATAGGAGCCGTCGCGTTGCTGGTTGGTGGGGTAATAGCAGAGGGTGTATTGACGGGGCAACTCGTCCGCAATTTGTTTAAAGGCTTCGTTGATGCTCGCGATGGTCCCGGCGTTATAAAGCCGGCCGCCGCTGTGGCTGCTCAGAGCGCGCAGATACCTGACGGCGCGACCGTACAGCGTGTCAAAGCTGACGTATCCCGGTGGAGGAGGCACATGGAAGCGGTCGGACATGCCGTCTTTCCTGGTGTCGAACTGAATCGCATAGACGAGCACGTCGGATTTTTCGATCGTGACGATCGTATCCGACGATCCGGCCTGCAAGCTCTCGTTATCCACACCGTCGGTAAAGAGGATGATCGCCTTGCGCCCCGGCACCCGGTTGAGGCGTTCTGTCATGACCCGTTCCAGCGCGTCGTATAGCCGGGTTTTGCCGCCCGTGCTGTGTGTCCGGAGGATAGACTGGCGAAGCTGGGCACGGTCCTCCGTGAAGTCTGAATCAGAATAGATCTCGCTGTCAAAAGACACGATCATGATGCGATCCTGCGGGCGCAACGCGTCGATAAAAGCGAGGGCCGCATCCTGCATCTCTTCAAACTTGAAGTGCGTGCTGCCGGAACTGTCGATCATGAGTGCGACGTTAAACGGCTCGGCTTCAGGAATGAGCTTGTCGATCGCCTGCTCGACGTTGTTTTCGAAGATG
>JBEKYG010000875.1:0-2529 GCA_049511215.1 Acidobacteriota bacterium
AACGGCCGATTGGGCAGGTTGGGACCCGTGCCTCGGCTTTTGCCGCTCGTGATATAGAGAGTTTGGCCATCCTGGCTCAGCTCGGTTGTGTGGGGGTACCACAGCGTCGGCAGATAGCCCTTGACTCGATGTTTCGGCGCCGAAGGCGTACTGTTGTCGACCTCAACTACCGCCAATGCATTCAGCAACCCCATGGAAACGAACAGAAGCTTGCCGTCCGGGGTGAAGGTCAGATGGTTGGGTCCGGCGCCATAAACTTTCAAACCGATCATTTCTTCCGGGCGCACGTCGAAGCTGTCAATCACGGTCCGGAATTTTGGCGACGCCGGATCATTGTCGATCACCCCGATCTGGTCGCTGTTTTCCACGGCGACGTAGACGGTCTTACCGGATGGGTGAACCGCCAAATGGCTCGGATGACTGCTTGGCGAGGAAGGTCCGGCTTGTTGCACGCCGAGCGGGAGCCTCGTGACTTTTCGGGAGATTAAGTCCACGGCCGCGACGGCTGAGCCGTTGTACAGGCTGACATAAAGAGTCTTGCCGTCCGGCGCCAGCGCCGTCGCATAAGGGTACTCCGCTGGGATCGCGGGATGCGAGGAATCAATGTGCAGGTCGAAGATGCGTCGTACCTTCCCGGACTTGGTACTCACCTCAACCGCGGCGTCACTCAGCGTGAGCGCTGCATAGATCAGATCGCTTCCGGGGTAGTCCGGGTCAGGCCGAACAGAAATGCCCGATGGTGTCGGCGCAGGACTGTTCAGGCGGATGCCGGCCGGAAACGGAATGTCTGACGGCAGTATTTGAATGGAACCCGCCGGCGCCAGACCCTCAGCCGAAACGTCATAGATCCGGATCCCGTTCTGGTTTCTGTCTCCCACCTTTTTATCTCTCTTAGTGGAGGCAATCGAAACGTAGAGTTGCTTTCCATCCGAGCTGAAAGCGATCCCATAAAACAGTGTTGAGATCTTGGCCGGACCGTCAAACTTCAATCCGGTCCCGGGTTCGGAATTATCGCTGACCTGACCTGTGACCCGATCAAGGATGGCAATCGACTTGCGGAATCCCGAGGCGCTGTAGCCATAGCCATTATTCAGGAACGCCACATATCGTCCGTCCGGACTCACGGCAGAGTTGATTGGAAATGCATTCAGGTCTGAAATAAACCGGCCCGCGGGTGGATCCACAAGGATCTTGCCGGACGGGAGAGCGACCGGTTGCCAGCTCCCCTGAGGCAAGGGCTGCGAGGCAAAAACCACACCGCTCAGTGTCACGATGAGTGCGAGTCGAAGAATCATGAACATATCCCTCGTGTAATGCGGTTGCGAATAAATGAAAACTATCGCTCCGCCTCGGCGTTCACACCACTGGATTACCGATAGCGAAGCTCTGACAAATTGTCGGCCGAACATCCTTCACGTAAGATCTATGGGCTCGTGCAAGCATTACTTGGCGCGAGCGCCTGGCGGGCAGATGCAAGGCGCCGCGACGTAAGGTATGCGCGTCGCGCACGCCTGCCAGCGGGCCTGGGGGCCAGCAGCAAAATGCCAAGCAATTCTTGCACGTGCCCTATTGAGGATCGGAGATTATAGTGACGGTATTCAAAGGATAGATGTGTCGCCCCTTCAGGGCTCTTGCTTCACCCGCTAACAACCCCGGGCTCACGCCCGGGGCTATTCTCTTTCGCCCCTTCGGGGCTGAGAATTTTATTTCTGTCACTATATTTCATGATCATCAATAAGCACGCGGTGGGTTTTTGTTTATCCCGCCTGTACCGCACCTAAGCTTACTACAGCTCTATCTGTTTCCAGCAAGCCTACATTGGCTTCCAGTGGCGCGGAGATTCAGATCGCACCGCGGCCCACAGGCCGCGCCGCGTTTTTCATGTCAATTGGCAACCTGCGCTTCGGGCCCCGGATCGCCGCCGACAATCAGCACAGGCATTTGGCATGCCACCTCCAGTGGATACCGCGCACGCGCCAGTTTTTCAGCCAATGGATCATCCTGGCCATAGCCGTCTGCGGAAATCAGAACTGTGCCGCCTGTTTTTCTTACTTCGAGCCGCCTGATTCTCTGATCTCGACCAGACTCGAAAGCCGCCGCCAGACGAAGGATCGCAGCATCGAGGATTGTTGTCTGCCGCTGGATTTCTGATAGAGAGGTGAAAGTCCTGTGGTTGAGGCGTGGAAAAGCACCGCGATGGTAACGAGCAACCACAGCAGCCAGCCGGAGGCTTTCAGCGGTATAACACAGCGGTGGTTCCAGTTTCCGTATCATGCCGTAGGTCGTCTTGCGATGTCTCCTTCCGCCTGAAGCGAGGCCGACATTGTGCAAAATGGCGGCCGCGTGCAGGATGAAACGCCCATTTTCAGCGTCGCCCGACGCCACGATGCTCTCGCGCTTCAGACCATCGTAGAGTTGCATGGCCAATCGCGTGACATGCGCTGTGTGGCCGGAATTGGGATCACGGAAGGAAGCCCAGGTTTCAAGACTTGCCAGGGTACACGCTTTGAGCTGGTCCGCACCCGGAAG
>JBEKYG010000876.1:0-2814 GCA_049511215.1 Acidobacteriota bacterium
ACCTGCGCCTTATTGCAGGGCAGATTAGCCGCCCCCACTTGGTCATTTGGGCACACGCACACCTTATCGCAAAGCGGATTCGTCGCTCTGCTACCATGCATACGCCATGTCTGGGTCCGATACCGCAGGGGCGATGGGCGGAGCCCTCGTGGGGAGGCCAAGGCAGGCTAAAATCTTCTGGATCGCATCCAGCGAATTGATGGCGGCAAGTATTCTCATCCGCCCGCCACAGCGGGAACAAGCGAGAACGCCCAATTCGAACACACGCGACATCAGAGTAGCCCATGAGTAATTTCTCGGTTGACAGCCACGCTTGTTCTTGGTCTCTCCTGGATCGGTTGCCGGAGCCTCGACTCCGAATTGACAGCCCGGATGTCGCAGCGGATTTGAGGCTTCCGCCTCCGAAATCATCACCCGAGGCCTGAGGCTTGCCGCTGGCGCAAATATTCCATAGTATCTTGTGATATTGAACCTCGGAGGATGTACAAGCGCCGCGAGCCGTTCCATCAGTTCCAAGCGTGATTCCGAAGATCAACGCGCCGGTTCGCGAGTTCTATGTGAATCGAGGCTCTCACGTCCGCAAGGGCGAGTGGCTTGCCGTGCTCGAGAGCCGTGACCTGGCCGCGGCTGCCGTGGAATCCAAAGGATTGGTGGACCAGGCGGAAGCAGCCCGGAATGCCCCATCAACCCTGGAAGCTGTAGAAGAGGAATATGAGACCCGTCGTTTTGTGCGCCTCATCGCCGGCAACGGCATCCTGTCCGAGCTATTCGGAATCCTCCGTCGTGCCACCCCCGTCTTCCGCAAGGCGCTGCTGGATGCGCTCGACGAAGTCGCCGTTGCGGCCCTGGTGGATAAGACCATCGCCGACGGGCGCTCCATCGGCACCCTCAATCTCGCCATGCGCGAGTTGGGCGACGCGGATCCGGCTGTGCTCGATCGCCTGGAGCGGGCCATCGGGGCCGGCCGCTTCCTGCGCCTCATCGCCGCCAACGGCACCATGTTCGAAGAATGTGGACACCCATCAAAGATTCAGAGAACGGTGGGTGTCCAGGTCTTTCAGCGTCACTGCCGATTCCGAGAAGGACAAATGTAGAAAACCGCGCTGCAATCTCTTTCACGAGTATCGGCGGCACGCCATAGTCCACACTTTCCCAACGCCCGCGATGAGTACTGCGGGAACCTGGATGTGAAGATCCTTGTGGTCGAGCAGCGGCACGAAGATCTGCGCCAGGTAGCGCTGGATCAGCGGCTGCGTACATGTGCAGTTATGGAGCGCATTGCCGTGATAGGAGCACTGGTGCGGATTTACACTTTGGCGCGGGGCGTGAAATTGCTATAACTCCTGAGAAACCATTTCGGATTTGCTTACGATCTACTATGGAGACCGACGGTGGCAGCCGACACATTGCGAGCAGGCTTCGCCCGTCACTCATCCTCGAGGGTAGCCTCGATATCCTCCAAGCGCCGGCGCAAGTCCGGCGGCAGCGACCGGCGCAGTCTTGGGCTGACCATGTCGACGCGCAGCAGATCGGCGATGTGGACCTTGTCAATATCCCGCAAAGAAGTGAGTTTCATGCCCACCAGAGCGGGCAAATCCAGCACCCAGAATCCCTCCGGGTCGCGGACCGTCGCGGTGAGAGTCGGTGCGGCGTGGGCGTAGGATGGAAGCACTTTCTCTCCCGCCCAGACCAGATGAACACCGGACCTGCGGCTTGGCGCCTCGGGATCGACGAACAAGACGAGTCTGCGCAACTCCTGCTTCTCAAATCCAAGCTCGCGCATCACCTGGTTGATTTGGGCTAGGTCCGAGCGTTCCACGAGAAGATCGACGTCCTTGGTTGTTCTCGTCGCAGAGGGATCGGCTTTGGCGACCCAGAGAGCCACCGCGTCCTGCAATTCCTCGATAGTCTCCGGTTGAGCGGACAGCCCCGCCACGGCAGCTTCGGCCACGCTGCCGTGAATCGCGCCACAAAGCGCCCGGCTGGCTTCCAGAATATTCAATCTGACTTCACTCATGAGGAGACCTCCTCGCAATAGCTCTTATATACATAACCCGGACAAGCCGGAACCAAACAGGTTCAACGTTGTGCTAAATCCTATTATGCCTTACCATCTAATCGCACCCGCAATGCGGGAAGGTCGAAAGACCAAAAATTAATCGGCGTCAATGAGCACCTAAATTACTGGCACGCGCCAGAACAAGATAGTTCTCACATTCCTTTTTTCTAGCTGATTGACGCGCTAATCAAATCAACAGCCCCTTTCCAGAATCGGGGGAAGGGGGGGTTTTATTTTCTCCGCTGATTTTGATGCCATTTTGCACACAATCTTACTGATAAGGGACTAACGGCCCGTCCGTGGATTTGAGCCGAATTTCAGAGCTCCTGACATGGTAGAGGAGCAATCTGTCCCAATCCGGGGTCGGAATCGGTATCGGAATCGCTATCGATTCGGTTTCCCTACGATTCCGATGCCGATTCCGACCCCGACCCGGAGAAAAAAGCGGACATATTTCGGTGCGAAAAAGGTGCAAATTCCTTGGAATTCCGGCGGTATGTCGGGAGGTCTGAATTTTCATAAGGATCTGCGAGAATATGGAAGAATATGAAGAATATGGACACCCATCAAAGAGGCTAAGAAAAGTGGGTGTCCACGTTTTTTACAACCTCCACGAACGGTTGTCGCTCGTCCCCTCTCTGCCGCGGAATACTTCAAATTGCTGGATCAAGCCGGACCGGTTGGTGCAAGGGGTGGTGCGATTTACGATCTGCTGCTGTTGGCGTGTGCTCGCAAGGCCAAAGCTGAGAGAATCT
>JBEKYG010000877.1:0-2522 GCA_049511215.1 Acidobacteriota bacterium
GCCTCATCTATGGGATGTCGCGCGCGGCGCCCCGACGCTTGACGACGTCGTTACTCAGGTGAACCGCTTTTTCCAGGCAAGGAGCGGCGCCGGCCAGGCGAGTCAAGCTCTGGGAGAACTCGAAACCATCGCCGCGGATCTGAAGGGAAAAAAACTGGAGTCATTCGAGGCCAAGCTGTTCATTGACAAAGCGGATCCGCGGCTTGATGCTTACCTGACAGGTCAACTCAAGAAGACACTCCAGGATGTTCCCGCTGCCGTCACCAGTCAGAGCATCACGGAACCGGTTCCCGTGTTCGAGGACAAGATCGACATTCCTTGGGAAGTGGACGAGTTTTGGTCCAAGTTTCACGACGAGGTGCTGCCCAAAGTAAAGCCTGGAGCGAAGGTCGCAGTCGAAGCGCAGCTCAGCGAATCACCCCAACTGCGGCTCGACATTGCGGAGAAAGCCCGTGCCGAGCTGGCGAAGGCTGGGGCCGGGGATGCACACGTGACGATTCTCTCTGCATATAAGCAGGGTTTTCTATGGCTCACCGAACAGGTCATTCCGGAGCTGAAGGGAAAAGGAATACGCTCGGTACAAATCAAGGTGGCGGCCTACCACCCGGACTTTTCCAAGAAGTACAAGTTCTACATGGTGCCGAGCCGATGGCTGCATGAACTATATCCAGTGGACGAGATCTTCCAACGCGATCTTGGCGTTGCCAAGGACTTATTCCACCTCGAACTCGTCGATGATGCCAAGGACATTTACAGTTTCGAAGCGATGGATGGAGCAGGGAAGGTTGTCTATCGCAGTGCCTTCAATCCGAAGTTTGTCGAGCGCGAGTATCTGGATAAGTTTCCCGGCTGGTCGCGTGTTCAGGTTACCACCGGATGGATTTCCTCGACAGTCGATGGCAACACGGTTGTGGATACGCGCATCGCCACGGATCCGGAGCGTTTCTGGGATTATTACCAGTCCAAGGTTTTGTCGCGCATCTACGATTACGTCATGAAGAACACCGACAATAAACCGATGCCCGACAAGCAGCCCTTCCATCGTGACCTGGACATAGAGGTCTGGATGAGCGAGCCCGACTTTCGCATCGGCATAGATGAGGAGCAGATATCCTCGCTCGAATCCTTGCACGAGGATCTCTATTTCGTAACCCTGGATTTCTTTGACGCTCTTGGGCGCACCACGGTCAAACGGCGCCTGTCATCGCCCGGGAAGGTTTATCCGATCATTCATCCGAGCCGGCCCGGCCAGCCGGGGCAGGCGCGCGTCCTTTATGCCGGCAACGCGTCCGCGAAAGCAAAGATCGAAGTTTCCTATAAGGAGAAGGGGGAAGAGAAGCCCGTCAAAGTATCGCGGGATTTGGCGAAGATTGACGCCACGCCTCCCATCATGGGGCGAATTGTGGTTCGGTCCGATCAGGTGCGCGAACTTGAACTGCAGATCGAAGCCAAGGACGATCGCGAGGCCGCCAGGGCTGCGGACGCCCTGGATAATCTGGCCCGCCTGCACGATGCCGGGCTCTACCGAACCGCGTTCTCTTATGAACATGTTGACGGAATCTCGATTGACATCAACCTCAAGGACGCGCGCACCAGAAGAACAGTGAGAAATACCGGAGCCGCGCCCGCGTCCAGCATCCTAGCGGCACGGGAGAAACCCAAGCTCCCTGTCGTAACCTGGGACCACATCATCAGCCCGGCTGAAAGCGAGGAGATCATTCAAAAGCTCTCGGCTTATCCCGAAGTTAAGGCATATAAGGCCGGCATCTCTTATCGCGGCCGGGACATCTCGGTTATGGAAATCACTCTGCCCGCAACTGGCGAGCTGGTCTCCCTTGCCAAGATGACGGCCTACAAACCAACTATTTTCATCACCGGGCGGCAGCATGCGAACGAGGTTTCGTCCACCAGCCACATTCTCCGGCTGGCCGAATTGCTGGTCACAGATCCTTCCTACAAGGAGATTCTGAAAAAGGTCAACGTCATACTCCAGCCGGTTGAAAATCCGGATGGGGCTCAGATGGCCTATGATCTGCAGAAACTCACGCCGAATTACATGTTGCATGCTGGACGATATACTGCCCTCGGGACGGATGTCGGATCCCAGGTGGGGCAGGCGGACCCCCTGCTACCGGAGGCTCTCGTGCGCGGGCGCCTGTGGCGCGAATGGCTGCCCGACATCTATCTCAATCCCCACGGATATCCCTCGCATGAGTGGGTCCAGCAGTTTTCGGGCTACGTTCCTCCCGGGTTCCGTTCCTATATATTCTCTCGGGGCTGGTATACCGCCATCAGCGGGCTGCGCGACCCACGCTATTCGCAGTACGCAGAAGTAACCGACGCGATTCGCGAGGCGATCGTACGTGAAGTCAATAGCAGCCCGGAGGTGCACGCGATGAATCTCCGCCACCAGGATCGCTATCGGCGATGGGCGTTCGGGTTCGCGCCGTACGTTTTTAATCAGGAGATTTATAAGGATACGAGCGTGAATTATAGCGATCCCGAAACCGGCGAACCAAGCG
>JBEKYG010000878.1:0-2519 GCA_049511215.1 Acidobacteriota bacterium
CGCGTGCAGCAAATGTGACCGCAGTCACCATATAGGCTCCGACCCATGCCCAACCGGACAGGTTTTTGCCAAAAACCGTGAAACTCAGTGCGCAAGGCAGTAACAGCAGGGCGAGGATAAGCCAGGCGAACACAGGCATGGGCGCGGGTCGAAACCATCTGCGTAACGCAGATCTTAAGCCTGCTGAGTGAGGCGGCCGTTTTGACCATGACGCGCCCATCGAGCTCTCCGACAGATTCCCTCGCAGAGGCGCATAAGCAGCTGCCGCCTGTGGGTTATAAGCGATTTGCCTTTTTGGCGATCTATTTTCGTTTCGTCGATACATGTCAAACCGGACGATATCTTCCGTTCCAAAAGTGGAGAAGCAGTCGATCCAGCAAGGTGGATTTCCTTATCGGCTGCCTTTGCGCGCAACCTATCGCCTCCCAAACCCCTTGACAAAACCGCCTCAACCCCCAATCAGCGATGATCTCCCGCGATCGCCGTCCCATCTGGCCTCTTTGCTGCTGCGATAAATCACAAAGCTTCAGGAGACAGGTCGCCATTTCCTCAGCAGCATCGGGAGCAAAACACCAGCCATTGCCCCCCTCTTCGACCAGCGAAGCCGCGCAACCGCATTCCCGGCTGACCAGCACCGGCAGACCGCTTGCCATGGCTTCGTTGACCACCAAACCCCACGTTTCACCGTGGTGGCTCGGCAACACTAACCCATGCGCCAGTCCATAGAGTGCTGCAATATCTTCCTGGGACGCAAAATCCCTCAAATGCACATCCTGCAGCGCCAAGCTCCGCACTGAGTTCTCCAGTCTGTTCCGATCCGGTCCGTTGCCAACAAGGACCAAGTGCATCGAGGAATCGGTGCAGCGTTGTCTATACAAATCCCAGGCTTCCAATAGCGTCAGCCAGTTTTTCTTCGCAACCTGTCTGCCAACGCCCAGCACAAACTTATCGGGTAGATTCCATTCAGAGCGCAGACGCTCAGCGTCAGCCCGGGCCTTTTCGCTGCGGATGGCAAAGAAATCGTTGTCAACGGCATTCAGCCCGAAAAACATCCGCCCGCGCGGCACACCCCAGAATTCGTAGTCACGGATGCGGGCCGGCGCCGGAAGGAGTACCGCATCAACGTTGGCGTAAATCCTGCGCTTTACCCAATTGACCAGCGCATTCCTCGGCACGTCGGCTACCCGAACGTCGTCGGCGATGATGACAGGCTTCTTTCGATGGCTTGCCCAACGAACTGCTGTGGCGCCCGATGGGAATGCGATCGGCCCAGCCATAACAATATCCGGATTCCAATCTTCCAGAGCCTTGAAGACGGCCGCCGAAGCCTTGCGGGATCCAATGGCCTCCATAGGCAGTTGCGGAAAGAGAACGTCCCAATCGCCGCATTTACACGACTGATTTTCTGCAAACGCGTATGGAGATCCTTTGCCGGCAATTTCCACAACCCGCATCTGGATACCCTTCTCCGCGAGGAACTCCCTCAAGGCTCGGAATCGTGCCGGCCAATAAAGGCGATAGTCAGTATGGCAAACGATCAGCTTCACAAAGTATCAACTTTTGCCGGGGAATAAAGCGCTTCATTGCGAAACGCGACAAAACCATGGCGCACGATATTCGTTGGCAACAAACAACCCAGCATCAATGCATAGACCTTCCAATCACCCGGCCTGTACCGAAGTGAGCGGAAGCTCTCGCTCACGGCGGAAGCACGATTGCCGAGCCGGAGATAGATTGCCGCTCGCATTTTGTGCCACATCCCGATATAGCGGCGCAGAGACCGGGCTTTCCTGGGAGGCAGGCCGGCAAGAAGCGCATGCAATGATTTCGCTACCCTGTCCCCGGGATCCGGCCTTCGCGAGGGAATGCCGTCGCCAGTTGCCGGATCCTGATGGAAGATCGACAAGGGCTTACGATGGATGGTGATGGGAAACCTGATGGCCAGGCGTGCCCATGTCAGCAAATCTTCACCACTCTTGATTCCTACGGGAAATCCTCCGAGCGCATCAAGGGCTTGCTTTCTTACCGCCACGGCAGATGAGCAAAGGGGAGGGTCGGATTGCGACGCTACAGCAAAGTAGTCATCCAGTGTTATCTCGGACGAGGATGCTTTCAAACCACGCAGAACCGGCAATCTTCGTGATCCGTCGGGTCTCTGAAAATAGTAATCAGTGGCCAAAACATCGGACGACGGATACCTCAAACGCATAATATCGATTGTCGTCAGATATTCCGGAAGCCACTCATCATCCGCGTCGAGGAAAGCGATGAGTTCGCCTTGCGCTTCCTGAATACCACGGTTCCGGGCCGCGGAGACGCCGGCATTTGCTTGATGAACCAGCCGGATCCGCGGATCAGTGAACTTCTTCACCTCAGTCACGCTGCCGTCGGTGGAACCGTCATCGACAATGATGATTTCGAAAACCTGGAAAGTCTGACCCAAGACAGATCGCAGCGCGCGCTCTACGGTCTTCTCTTTGTTGTACAGCAGAATTACGACTGAAATCATGACGATAGCC
>JBEKYG010000879.1:0-2761 GCA_049511215.1 Acidobacteriota bacterium
AAAAGCTTAACGCAGAGGACGCTGAGATCAAAAGAGAGGTCGCGAAGTTGGGATACCAGACGACTCATAACAACTGTCCCCTCTCCGGCCTCTGCTTTAAACCTCTGCGGCCTCTGCGTTAAGCTTTTGATTTTGGTTGCGGCTGCCCTGCTATGTGTTCCCCGTGTTCTTGAATGCCTGCTTCTGCCCCGCAGTATCTGAATCGCAGAGAAAACTACCGGCACGTCTTGACGGGTTTCGTGGTAGGATGGCGCTCGCTGGATTTCAAAGGTCCGGACCTCGGTCAGAACCAGAGCGGCAGGTTCGGCTTCCGGATCTATCGGACACTGCAAGATGGGAAGCATAATCACATCCGCTCCATTGAGCCGACGTTGTTTCCTCAAGTGGAGCACGTTGTTGGGGTCTTCCTTTTTTTCCGTATTCCCCCTCGGGAAATACCCGGCCTCCATCGATCCGATCCAAGACCCTGCACCGGGAGAGCGAATCGTGCGCGTCGGCTGTCCTTCCCACAACTGCGGCGGACGCTGCCTTTTGAAGGTCCATGTGCAGGACGGAATCATCACCAGGATCGAAACCGATGACCGGCCAACGGACTCGTTGGAGGATCCGCAACTCCGGGCCTGCCCTCGCGGGCGCGCCTATCGGCACCGCCAGTACCATCGCAACCGGCTGCAATATCCGATGAAGAGAACGGGGAAGCGGGGCGAGGGAAAGTTTGAGCGCATCACCTGGAATGAGGCCCTGGATAAGGTGGCCGCGGAGTTGACCCGGATCAAGAAGACCTATGGGAATTCAGCCATTCTTGTGCCCTATGGGACCGGAAGCTACAACCAGATCAACGGCCGCCAGACTGCCCAGAGATTGATGAATCTCTTCGGCGGCTCTCTCAGCCAGTACAACAGCTATTCCTGGGCCTGCATCTCGAGCGTGACGTCGACCGTCTACGGAACCGAGACTACCGGGAATCAGCGCCAGGACTGGGTGAACTCCAAATACATCCTGATGTGGAGCTGGAACCCCTGCGAAATGCGCGACGGGACCAACACGGAATTCTTTCTCCGGAAGGCCCGGGAGAAAGGCGCCCGCCTCGTCTGCATCGATCCGCGCATGACGTTGAGCGCGGTGGCTCTGGCCGACGAATGGATTCCCATACGTCCGGGAACGGACGTGGCCATGATGTCGGCGATGGCTTATGTCATGATCAAGGACAGCCTCTTCGATGCTGAGTTCGTAAAAAACTACTGCATCGGGTTCGATGAAACGCAGATGCCGCCCGATGCCAAGGAAGCGGAGACCTATAAAGACTACGTCCTGGGGACACGGGACAAAATTCCCAAAACGCCTGAATGGGCGGAGGCCATCACCGGCGTGCCCAGAGAGACCATCGCGCGCATTGCAAAAGAATACGCCACCCAAAAACCCAGCGTCCTCTATCAGGGATACGGCATGCAGAGGCGGGCCTATGGCGAGCAGGTCGTCCGCGCCGGCTGCGTGCTGGCGGCCATGACCGGCAATGTGGGCGTCCCTGGTGGTTGGGCGAGCGGCATGGGCCTCCAGGCCCCCGACGGCGGGCCTCTCTGGAACGTTTTCCCAACGGGATCCAATCCGGTGAAAGCGAGCATTCCGTCCTTCCTCTGGACAGAGGCCGTACTCCGGGGAAAAGAGATGGGGCCGGAACTCGGAGTCCGGGGTGCGCAGAAACTGGACAACAACACCAAGCTCATCTACGCCGTGGCCTCGAATCTTTTGGCCAATCAGCATGCCAATCTCAATCGAACGGCGAAGATCCTCCAGGATGAACACCTGGTCGAATTTCTGGTGGTGCAGGACAATTTCCTGACCCCCACGGCGCGGTTTGCAGATATCCTGCTTCCGGCGTGCACTCAGTTTGAGACTTGGGGTGTCGAGGACGGATGGAAGTATGGGGACGAGGTGCTCCTCATGCCCAAGATCGTGGATCCGCCCTTTGAGACCAAGAGCGATTACCGGATCTGCTCGGAGATTGCGGAGCGCTTGGGAATTGGCCCGGCATATACCGAGGGAAGAAGCGAGCGTGATTGGGTGGAGTGGTCGCTGGGACAGCTCCGCAAGGCTCGTTTTCCGAAACTTCCGAGCCTGGAGGAATTCGAAAAAAGCAATGCCGGCGTTTATACCGTCCCGGTGACTCAGCCTGCCGTGGCGTTTGCTGATTTCCGCAAAGACCCGACAAAATACCCCCTGCGTACACCGTCGGGGAAGATCGAGATATTTTCTCAAAGGCTTCTGAGCTTTAACAAGCCTAAGGAAGTTCCCGCGATTCCCAAATACGTGCAGGAATGGGAAAGCCCCTTCGGGCCCGAAGCAAAGAAGTATCCACTGCAGGCGCTGGGTCACCATTCTCTGGCCAGAGTTCATTCGACGATGGCCGGAGTGGATTGGCTGGAGGAGGCCTTCCCGCACAGGATCTTTATTAACGCGATCGACGCCTCCGCCCGAGGCATCCAGAACAGCGATGAAGTCAGGGTGTTCAACGACAGGGGGTAACCAGGAGGATCATGCCTGGGGTCATTGCCATCCCTCAGGGAGCCTGGTGGGCGCCTGATGACAAGGGCATCGACTGCGGCGGATCGATCAATGTGCTGACTTCGGAGCGGTGGACGCCCTATGCGTTCGGCAACGCACAGCACACCATCATGGTCGAGGTAAAGAAAGTCTGAGGAACTGGCTGTGGTGAGTCAATACGCCTTTTTTGTCAACTCCGATGCTTGCTCCGGGTGCAAGA
>JBEKYG010000880.1:0-2510 GCA_049511215.1 Acidobacteriota bacterium
CCTCCATCCCCTTGGTGATCTCCGCCACCTTGTTTTCGGCGCGCGCTTTCTTGCTCGCGATGATTTTATAGGTTGCGTCGCTGGCCGACTGGTGCCAGCGGATGCGTTCGCGCAAGGCCTCGACCTCGCGCCGCAGCTGCTCCAGCGACAAACGGTCCAATTCGATGTCCCGATATGCTTTGATATCGGGGCTGACGCCTTCCTGCTTGTTCCTCATCTTGTCATAGCGTGACTGCGCATCGGCCAGGCTCGCATCCAGCTCCTGCTTCTCGAGGTCGATCTGAGCGCGGCTTCGCTCCAGTTCCTTGGCCGCCTGATCCAGCTCATTCTGGAAGCGCTGAAGGTCATCCCGGATCTTCTGGGCGTCGAAGGTGACCAGCATGTCCCCCTTCTTCACGTTTTTCCCCTCGGCGATCATGCTGACAATCTGGAACTCCCAGTAACCGCCGAACTCGGGAGGTGCGCCGAAATCCTGGACCGACGTTGCCTTCAGAACTCCGGTGGCGTCCACCCCGAAACGCATCTGCTTCGGGGACACCTCCAGTTCATCCACTGCCGGGCGCCCGCCTCCGAGCCAGTCTCCTGCCAGGGGCGTGAGAAGCGAAGGGAACAACACGACGGCAGCAGCCGCGACCAGGAGTATCGAAATGAATATCACGACTCCCGACTTGCTTCTTGCGGACATCTTGATCTCCAATTCAGGAGCTAGCGCCATGGAACCAGGATCTTGTCTCCCTCTTTGAGGGCGCCGTTTTGCGCTACCGCGAAATAAAACGGATCCGACATCAGTATGGTCACGGCAACCGGCCTTCGCATACTGGGCGCTTCGATCCGCACGACCTCGGCGGAGCCTTTTTCGAATCGGACCGCCTGCCGGGGCACCAGGAGTTGGGTGTCGGAGCCGCCGATATCCAGGGCAACCTGGGCCGACATTCCGGGCTTCAGGATCCCGGACGGAGTGGAATCCAGCGAGATCAGCACGCGAAAGACGTTTGCTTTTGCCATCCAGCCCGCCTTAATCGCGGTTTGGGATATTTCGCGAACCGCACCGGAGATTTTGATATTCTGATAGCTGTCGATGGTTATGGTTGCCCGTTGTCCAACGGAAACTCGTGGTCCGTCCACTTCATTGGCCTGCGAGGTAATCTCCATTTCCCGCAGGTCGGGCAGCTGGAGCACCGAAAGTCCGGCCCACACAACATCCCCCACCTGAATCTTCCTTCTCTCGGACCAATGATCGTTGTAAATCACCATTCCTTCCGACGGTGCCTTGATGTTCATGCCGTCGAGGTCTCTCCGCGCCTCCTCCAGTTGGCCATCGAGGTCTCTTCTCTCGATCAGTTTGACTTCCAGTTCGGCAGCTTGCTGCTCTTTGGTCTTTCCCATCTTCGCAAGGTGGTTATCGTATTCGGTTTTTGCCTTTGCCAGTGCCAGCTGATTCTCCTGATAATCTCTGAGGGGGACGAGATCCGCGGCCGGGCGGGCCCGTATGGCTGCCTGCTCCAGGGTAAGCCAAAGCCGGCTGAGCTGTACGTCCATGTCCCGGAGTGCGGATTCATGCCCGGACCTGGTTTTGAGGATTTCATTGTCCGCGGCAATGATCTTCTCTTCGAGGTCCTTGATTTTCTGGAGAATGGTCCCGCTGTCGAGCTCGACGAGACGGTCCCCGGGTTTCACGATGCTCCCCTCGGGCGCGAGATAGGTAATCTTGGCTTCCTGCGGGGTCGAGGCGTATACCAGACGGGAGCGCACGGCACGCAACTCCCCATCAAGCAGGAGGACTTTTCGGATCTCTCCCTTCCCCACTGTCTGAATTGGGGGTTCCTGGATTTCTTTAAGATCGACGCGTTCCGGCTGTGCCGTGCCGGCTATGGAACCGGGAAGCCCGTTCCGTGACATCCAATAAAAAAGGAGGATGGCTGCAGAGAGCAAAACAGATGACAAAACTGCGATTCTGATCCTGGCTCTTTTTCTTCGCGGTGAGTGCGACAAGGCGCATTCCTTCCCGTGGCTGCAACGAGATCACGACAAATTTCCAGGGCAACTAGATGTATAGACGTCAAACATCTGAAATTGGTTGAATAGAATTTACCTGCACGAGTGGCCAAGGATGCATTGACCAAGATCATGACCGTATTGCCGGAGAACCTGAAGAAGCGGATGGAGAGTTCCGATCTGCTTCCGGTTCTTACCGCGGCTCGATCTCTGGTCAGGACCTTGCCGGCGTCACTCCCCCATCCGAGTCACCATCCGAAGGTACTCGATCGCGTCCGGTTGTCAGCGATTGGTTCAGCCGGCGAAGATCAGGAGCAACAACTGCCAGGGTCTTAATTGGGACTTCATGTTCCTCCCAATGCGCGATGAAAATCGATAGCAGCCGGGATAGCTGGCTGCCTGTCAAGCGCACAATCCAGCGCTTCCAGCGCTACCTATGTCCACGACAAATCAAGCCATAGCCCTCATTTTCAGCTCGGTTGAATATCTTCACGGTACGGGATCCGCGGCTGCAG
>JBEKYG010000881.1:0-2509 GCA_049511215.1 Acidobacteriota bacterium
CAAAAACTGGTCGATCTCGGAGTGGACATGATCTGGACCGGGGATGATGTGGGCACTCAGAACCGCATGCTGATGTCCCCTGTCACCTGGAGGAGATTTTTGAAGCCGCGCCTGGCTGAGTTCATCAGTGCTCTAAAGCGGAGGAATCCTCGGCTGAAAGTTGCCTATCACACCGATGGCTGCGTCTATCCAATTATTCCCGATTTGATCGAAATCGGGATTGATGTGTTGAATCCTATCCAACCCCAAAGCATGGACCCGAAAAGGCTGAAGACCGAGTATGGAAAGAAGCTCTGCTTCTGGGGAACCATTGACATTCAGCAAACGCTTCCCTTTGGCACTCCCGATGATGTCAAGGCAGAGATTCGGGCACGTCTGCAAACCGTGGGCCGCGATGGAGGGCTGATCCTGGGGCCGACCCACAACGTGCAGCTCGATACTCCCTTGGAGAATTTTTGGGCCATGGTAAGGGCCATTACCGGCACACCTTACGACTGCGTTCAAGCCCAGAGCACCTGACGCAATCTCCGGCTACTTTTTGCCCTTCTCCACCTTCGCGAGTACGAACTCGGCATCCTTGATCAATCCTACATCAGGAGCGTACCATTTATCTTCATTCCCGCTCTCCAGCCCGCTTGACTCGCGCGTGTGCAAAACGTTATTGAATGCTCCCGCCGGCACCTTGGCAGTCTCAGTCACGCTTATGATCTCCGCGCGGTCCAGCGCGACCTTGGGCGCCTGCTCCTGATAATACTTGTCCCCTACTTTGGGCTTAGCCGGCATCATGAGTCCGAATTTGGCGCCGTTGACACCGGCCAACCAGGAGCCTTCGTGAGAGGTTACCTTGCCAGCCTTATACATGTCGACGTCTTCGCCAAAGTAGTAGAGATCGTTCGTAGTCTTGTCGATAGCGAAGTAGTTCCTCGATACTTCGATCAACTGTCCGCCTTCGGTCTCTCTTTCCTCGATGATGCGGGTCTTGACCCCATCCACGATCTTGGTTTCGTCGAGCACCGTGATAATCAGACTATCTTTTCCGTGCTCAAATGTGAGGCGATAGCCCGGTTCGAGAATAAAGTATATATTCCTGCCCGTGTCCACCAGGTTGGCCTTATCCGTGTTGAACGTCTCACGCCACGCCTGATTTGACGGCTGCGGTTTACCTGCGTTTTTCGTCCCCTGGGCAGACGACACGAGTGTCAGAGCCAGGAGAACCATGCCTCCAAAGAAAATGAAACGCACTCGCAACATGAAAAGCCTTCTTTGTTGATATGCGCGAATAACTCAAGCAAACAGCCGCCCAACACTCCGCTTTTCATCGCCGACCACCTGAGAAGCTTGCAGCCATAAGCGCTGTTTAGGCCGACCCTTGAGCGAGCACTCCCGATGAAAAATGTATAAACTCCAAACCGCAGATTAACGCGGATGGTTATCCGCGTTAATCTGCGTGCATAAGACTTCTGCACTCGGCGTTGAAGTCGGACTAGTCTTTCCTCATCCAGACGTCTTCCAGGATGGAAACGGGAGCGGTCAGGATCTGACCACCCACGTTCAGCCGGATCGTGTAAGTTCCGGGCGGGAGCATCGTTGGACCAGCGCCACCGCCACCGCCAAATCCGCCGCCACCGCCACCGCCTCGTCCGGCAGCAACGAATGGCACTCCGCCGCCTCCTCGGCCTCCTCGGCCACCGCCACCCTGGCCGCCCGCTCCGCCTGCAGCACCAGCCGCGGCTTGTCCGCCGGCCGCACCTGCAGCACCAGCCGCTGCCTGCGCACCGCCTCGACCGCCAACGGCGGCGGGAGCCGGTGGCGGGGCCTCACGCATCATATCCCACTGAATGCGATTCATGCCTGCTTGTGCGGTCGTGGTGATCGTGCGAGTGACCTTTCCGTGCTCGAGGATTTCGATCTTCGCTTCGCCCATGTCGGCATTCGCCCAAAAGTTCAAGGCGGTACCGCCCTGCGGATTCTGGCCGCGGAAATCCCGGTTGGCCACATGGCGCTGTGCTTCCTGGTCATTCTTCCACTGGATCGCCGGCCGCGGCTCGAAGAGCATCACGTTGGCGGAGCTTTTCTGCGCGAGCTGTTCCAGTGGTGAGATGTCGTCGGCAATCCAGATCGATCGTCCGTGCGTGGCGATGATGAGGTCGCGATCGCGCGGATGAATCAGGATATCGTCCACTCTCACGCTAGGCAGGCCGGTCATGAACTTCTTCCAATCCTTGCAGCCATCAAGGGTCACGAAGAGTCCGAACTCCGTCCCGACAAACAGCAGGTCAGGATTGTCATAGTCCTCGCGGAGCGCATTGATGTTGCCGAGCGCGGGCAAATTGCCGGTGACGTTCATCCACGTCTTGCCGTAATCGGTCGTCTTGAACAGGTACGGCTTATAGTCGTCGTTGCGGTGATTGTCGAGTGCGACGTAGGCCGTGCCGGGATCGAAGTGCGATGGCTCGATGCGCGAGACCTGCACGTAGCCCTTCGGCGCACCGCCGATGTTGCCGATGAC
>JBEKYG010000882.1:0-2505 GCA_049511215.1 Acidobacteriota bacterium
CTGCCTTCGACCTTGGGACACAAGGTGCCTTACATCCAACCTCGCCCGACAAAACCTCAACCTCTCCATGGCAGATGATTCATCGGAAACGTAAGCCCTCAAGGCTCACGCCGCTAAACGGATCGTATTGAACCAGACTGCGAATGCTGACGCATGTGCAGGTGCGCTGCATCTGGACTTGTAAATGCTCCTGACCTTGATTAGGCTTTTGAGGTGCGGAGATGGCCCCGGGACAGAGGACGCATTCTACTACTCCGCCGGGAAAGGCCAAATGGACGAAAAGAGAATTCTCGAACTTGCAGTTGAAGCCCTTGAAAATCACAAAGAGGAAGTGGAACTCGAGATTGAGGCAATCCGTAGCATCTTGAACGCCGCAACGACAGCCCACAAGTCCGAGACCGCGACCTTGGTCGCAAGGAAGCGCAGGCCCAGAACCGCGGAAGAGAAAAAGGCCCAGAGCAGAAGAATGAAGAAAATCTGGGCGAAGCGAAAGGCTGCGGCAGCTGCGTAAAGATGCCAGAAACAAACCGCCGGGCGTCAAGCCGTGCGGCTGGCCAGGATCTATAGGCAATCCTGTGGGGATCTTGAGAAACCCGCGCTATCCAGGCGCCGATCCTGGAGTCGCATTTCCAGGTTGCTTCGGTTTGCCAACCCGCGGTATAAGTGGCTGCCTGCCAATTCCCGTCCGTGAGTCAGGTGAAAGTCATGTCCTCGCCGCGCCGGCAGGATGACAGCGGGCTCGGACGCAGTTTGCCGCGTTGCGTGATAGGCTGGAGACGGAGCTCGGCTCTAGAGCCTCTTCATTGGAGGAAGGAAGTTATGAAAGTAAGCGAGTGTCGGTGGGTGATCGCAGCTACCCTGCTGTTCTTGGTTCTCACGAGCGGAGCACACGCAGCTGACATTACGCTCTTTGTCGGCGGCGCCATACCGGGAAAACTGAACTCCGACATTGTCTCTGTGCCGGGACAGACCATTCACGACCTTTCCAATAGCCCCATTTTCGGGGTTCGACTCAACACGAACATCGTGCCCATGATAGGATTGGAGCATACGCTCGCCTTCAGCACAGATTACCTGTCTCCCAAGTCCGTATTGAATCCCGCAAGTTGCCGCGGCTTTGTCTACAACACTAACCTGATGATCAATATCCCGATTAAGAAATTTGTTCCCTACGGGACGGTGGGTGTTGGGCTTATCCGTCAATACGGCTCCCCTGATTTGCCGATTGGAACAAAGCTCGCGCTCAACTATGGCGGAGGGATCAAGCTCCAGCGCTTGTTGGGCCCGATGGGTCTGAGGTTTGACGTCCGGGGTTACCGGGCCATGAACATCATCTTCATATCCTCCAAGAACAGCCTGAACATATTCGAGGCGAGCGCCGGACTCATCTTCACTTTCGGCTCACATTGACATTTGCCGTATGGGCTACATTTGAGGATACGGCCTGATGTCGCAGGTCGTGCTCCTCAGCTCCCGGATTTGAGACCAGGGCCGGGTCCTGTTGACGGGCGTCGCCCTGCATACAATGGGGGACTTCCTTACTACCATCAGATCCTTCCTTGATCTCCAGCCTACCGGCCTCCAGGCCCGCATCCCGACTGCCATTTCCAGCTTGCTTCCCCGGGTAAGTAGCGATACAAGAATCTGGCAATCGAATGCCAGCAAATTGGGTAAGCCCGACCATGATCAATCGACGACATTCCATCTTCTCGACATTTCATGTCTGTATTTGCATCCTGAACTTGTTCGGCTGGTCAATGAATTCTGCCCAAGCACAAGAGACGGCGAAGGAGTACGGGCCGTACCATGGTCTCTTCATACCCGGCGGTCTTGGCCTGAAAAAGCCGTTCAACCCGCAGGATGCACCGATTGGCGCAACTTCTCCCTGGTCGATGTATTGCTGGGTAAAGACCGATGCTTCCGTTGCCTCTCGCACGTTGGTCGCCGGTTTCGGCGAGCCCCTCGCCGATGCGGGCGCTCAACGCTACATTGCATTGCTGGACGGTCGGCCCACCATTTGGTCGGGGAGCGACAGTGTGTCGGCGCCCGGATCTTTGCAGCCGGGCCAATGGACCATGCTGGCGGCCACATTTGACGGCACTACCGCGCGCCTTTACTTCGATGGCACCGAAGTCGCCGACAAAGCCATTACCCTGAAACCAGCGGCGCCTGCGATGCAACTGGCCCCGCAGCCTCTGCCCTGGCCCCAAGGTGAGCATTTCGGGGGAAAGATCGCATACTTCACGCTGACGGCCCGCGTGCTCAACGCTGATCAGATCCGCACTTTGCTCCCTCAGGCCGCGCCCCTTGACGTACTGCCATTCGAAGCGGGCTCAAAGCCCTGGCCCGTTTCCACCCGAGCTACGTTCGGACTCCGTGCCCAACAGGATCCCGCCACCTTGCCCAAGTCCGCTGCGCCTGTCGAGCCATGGACGCCCGTTAAGAATGCGGCATCCACAGCCCATCTTGGATCTTCCAATCTGTCGCAGCGCGCGACAAGCCAGT
>JBEKYG010000883.1:0-2503 GCA_049511215.1 Acidobacteriota bacterium
CACAGACGCTGCTACGTGGGCTCAAGCGCTTCCAGGATATTGCACTGGGAACTATATTGTTCAGCGATGAACCAATCGATCTTGTTGCTATGAATTAACTTATGGGGCACGCGCAGACCTAGTCCCGGCTGGCGCTAACTTCGGCTACGATGTTTTGGTCTATGCCGGGCAGGCCCTCTTTCTCCGACATTGCAATGAGGAGGAAGTGGTAGCCGAGTTGGCCGAACGAAACATCCAGATCAGTCCGCGGGAGGTTTCATTACTCAGCAGGAAATTCATCGTTTATCTGGCCCTCGCCCACGAGCGGTGTACGGACCGCATCCAGGAAGCCATGCGGCTGCGGGGCGGATATGTGTGTCACCTCGATGCCACCTGCGAAGGCCGTGACCCGCTTCTGATGAGCAGCCTGGATTCACTTTCGGAAATCGTGCTGGGCAATGTCAAGCTGCCGTCGGAAGACGAGCAGCAAATCGTCCCGTTCCTGCAACGCCTCAAGCAGACCTTTGGTATCCCGCTGGCGTTGGTCCACGACATGGGCACAGGAATCCTCAAAGCCGTGGCCAAGGTCTTTCCGGGAGTCCCCGACTTCATCTGCCATTTTCATTTCCTCCGAGACCTCGGCAAGGACTTGCTCAACGAGCCCTACGATCTCATCCGCCAACGACTACGCAAACACCGAATCAGTTCCAAGCTACGTCGTCGCGCCAAGGAGTTCAAGCGCCAGATCGATCTGAATCCTGCAATGATCGATCTACTAGCGGCAGGCATCAAGGATCAGGCGCTGCCGGATTCTTGCCTTCGGGGATTGCCCTCGCTCAACGCTTACAGCCTCATCCACTGGGCCTTGCAAGGCAAAGCCGAGGGGCAAGGCTATGGGTTCCCCTTCGACTGCCCACACTTGGCCTTTGCCAAGAGGCTCTGCCAACTCGGGACCTATTTGGATCAACTCAAAGACATTCAACTGCGGGGAAAGTCGCAAGACAACCGGCCTTATTTCAAAATCCTGGCCGACCTGAAAGCGATCCTCAAGGACCGGTGCCTGAGGCAGGCCGTCGAGCAAATCGAAAAAAACATCACCCTCTTCGATCGCTTACGCCAAGCCATGCGCATCGCCCCTCCCTCCGGACGGCATGGACTCAATGATGAGGGCGATAACACTAACATCCACACCATTGAACACCGCGTGAAAACATTTCGCGCTTGGCTCACCACGCGCCAGGACTATCCCCAAAACCAGAAGGTCCAGAAGATGATTGACCAGATCGACAAATACTGGAAAAAGCTCTTCGCCGATCCCATCACGGTGCAAACCTCTTCCGGCCTCCTTCAGATCCAACCGCAACGAACCAACAACCTGCTGGAACAGTTCTTCCGCCATCTGAAACGAGGCCAGCGCCGCAGGACAGGCAACGGCTCTTCAAGCCGCATGCTACGCACCATGCTTGCCGAAACCCCGTTGGTCAAGAACCTCCAAAATTCCACCTACGTCCAGCTTTTGCTCAAGGGAAAAAGGAGCCTCGAAGAGTTGTTCGCCGAAATCGAAATCGCTACCGTGCGTGAGGCATTCCGAAAAGCTCAACTCAATCCGGAGCAAATTCCAAACAAGATCAAACGCTTGATCGCCCAGCCTGACTACCCAGCAAAACTAGTCACCATGGTCGCAAAAGTCGTGGCGTAGCGAAAATCCAACCGGATTTTGCGGTAATAGAGAATGTGATATAGCAAGGTGCCTATGGCCACGCTTCTTGCCATGCGCAACATCTCCAAATCCTTCTCGGGAGTTTCAGTGCTTCAAGATGTCTGCTTTGATCTGGAACCGGGGGAGGTACACGTGCTGGCGGGCGAAAACGGGGCCGGCAAGACGACCTTCATCAAGATCCTGGCAGGAGTACACACAGACTACGAGGGTGAGATCGAGCTGTGCGGCCGCAAAGTGCGTTTCACTTCACCTCACGACGCCGCCGGAAAAGGGATTTCGGCAATTCACCAGGAAATGTCGCTGGTCGGGACCTTGACTGTCATCGATAACATTTTTCTTGGCAAGGAACTGACCACCCGCCATTCCGCCGGCTTGCTTATCGATCGCGCACGGCAGCTGGCCAAGGCCAAAGATCTGTGCGGCCTGCTTGGCCTCGAGATCGACCTCGAACGCCCCGTGGATGACTACGCGCTCTCCGTCAAGAACCGCATCGAAATCGCCAAAGCTCTGGCGCTGGATGCGCGCATCCTGCTGATGGACGAGCCCACCAGCGCTCTTAACGCCCCGGAGGTCGATACCCTGTTCCAGGTTGTCTCCGAACTGAAGCGGCGCGGAACCGCGATTGTCTACATCACCCACCGAATGGAGGAGATTTACCGCATCGGGGATCGAATCACGGTGCTCTATAGCGCTCAGATAAATTGACCCGCCTCTGCTCAGATAAAGCGAGCCACCGGTTTGTAGCCCTCAAGCGTTTTTTCTTTCCAAGTAGACGGTAGTGCTCAGACGGACGGTCTGGGAACT
>JBEKYG010000884.1:0-2500 GCA_049511215.1 Acidobacteriota bacterium
CGCTCATGGAGCACCTGCTCCGCCTGGCTACGGCGTGCGGCCTCGGCTTGAAGCTCTCCGATTGTCTGAGTGAGTGCGACCGTTCGATCCCGGACCTTCTGTTCCAGTTCATCGTGGGCCCTCTGCAACGCCACCGCCGCAGCTCGACGATCGACGGCATGCCGGATCGTCCTTGCGATCACGTGCCCGTCAGCCTGTCCCTTGACCAGATAGTCCTGGGCACCGCTGTGAATGGCGTCCATCGCGAGATCTTCGTCGGCAAGGCCGGTAACAACCACAATGGGGATCGCGCCCGCGGTGCCGACAAAGCGCTGGATGGTTGCGAGCCCCTGTGAATCTGGCAAGAACAAATCCAAAAGGACTGCTGTGAATTCCTGCTTGGACAACGCCTCCGTGGCCTGTTCGAGGTTGGGGGCGACTGTTACCCGGTATCTCTCCGGATAGGCAGTCTCCAACAATTCGCGCAGCAACAGCGCATCGCCCGGGTTGTCCTCTACGAGCAGCAGCGGGGTGTCCTGGATTCTTCTGTTCATATCATTCAGTGTGCGGCAGTTTCACGACCGTCAGCCAGAAACTCTCGATCGACTTGACGACTTCCATGAGCCTCTGAAAATCCACCGGTTTGACGATGTAGCAGTTGGCATGGAGGTCATACATCTTGGCGACATCTTCCTCAGCCTTTGAACTGGTCAGAATCACAACGGGGATTGACCGCAGGGAAGGATCGGACTTCATGTCGGCCAATACCTGCCGGCCATCCCTGCGGGGCAGATTCAAGTCCAGCAACACCAGGTCGGGCCGCGGAGCGGAGGCAAACTTGTGCTCTCGGTGAAGGAAATCCATGGCCTCCTCGCCGTCGCGGACCACGCTGATGTTGTTGGCGACCTTGGCGTCTTTAAGCGCCTCCATGGTCAGGATCACGTCTCCGCCACTATCTTCGACCATTAAAATCTGAATCGGGGCTGGGTTCATATTTGTCCTTATAAAGGGAATGTAAAATAGAATGTCGACCCTTGGCCGACCGTGGACTCGACCCAAATCCGACCCCCGTGTCGATCCACCATCTTCCTGCAAATGGCCAAGCCAATTCCCGTTCCGGGGTACTTCTCCTTCGTGTGCAGTTGCTGAAAAATCATAAAGACCTTCTCATGGTACTCAGGATCGATTCCGATGCCGTTGTCAGTAACCGAGAATAACCAGAAATCGTCTTCTCGCCGGGCGTCGATGTGAATTCTCAGAGGTTGGGCAGAGCGGAACTTTATGGCATTGCCGATCAGGTTCTGGAAAACCCGCGCCAGCTGCGGTTCATCCGCCCTCACGACCGGAAGGTTGCCGGCTGTGACCTGAGCCTTGCTTTCCTCAATGCTGAGTTGAAGCATGGAAAGAGCCTGCCTGAACGCCCGCCCCGAATCGACTGGCGCCTGCCCGGCGGTTCTCGTGCCGAGGCGAGCGTAAGCGAGCAGGTCGTTGATCAGCTGTTGCATCCGTTTGGCCCCATCGACGGCGTAATGAATATATTGATTGCCCGTGGCATCCAACTTTCCCTGATACTTCTGCTCAAGGAGTTGCATGAAGGCCGTCACCATTCGCAACGGCTCCTGAAGATCATGGCTGGCGACGTAGGCGAACTGCTCCAGGTCTTTGTTGGAGCGGGCCAGTTCCATCGCCGTCAATCGCAGCGCCTCCTCTGCCTGCTTGCGCTCGGTGATGTCCTCGACCACGGAAATCCACCACTCCGCCGGCTTGTCGCTGCCGGAAGGCAGAGAGCTGGTTACGCGCACCCAGATGAGGGAGCCATCCTTCCGTAGGCAGCGTTTTTCGACGCTATAGCTGGAGATTTCCCTGGACAGCAAGCGCGAAAGTTGCGCCCGTTCATGCGGCATATCTGCCGGATATGTAAAATCCGCCAGAGAGAGTTGCAACAGTTCCTCGCGAGCATACCCCAGGATATCGCAGAGCTTGTTATTGACTTCCAGCAGATGTCCCTCGTGATCCAGGCGTTTGATCCCGACCGCCGACTGGTGGAAGAGCAGGCGGAATCGCTCTTGGCTCTGTCTCAGAGCCTCCCCCACGCGGGCGCGTTCGAAGCCGTCGATTAGGTCGGTTTTTCGACTCATCTCACATCCAAGTCGGACATACAGGCTGATATCGACGTGAACCAAAGAGACTTGACGCTCGTGAATAGCCTAATGTCCAGCATCCGGCCAACAACTGCCGGGAAGCCGACACCAAAACGATCAGCATAGCCATCCCGGAGACAAACCAGGCAGAGGGCAACAGAAGCCGGGAAGACCAACGTTGCATCAACATCCTCCTCTGCCGGTTAGCGACTAGAAGAACATGCTCCCGGAGAACTGAGAAGCTTGGTTCGCCGAAGTTCCGAACAGTGCCGATCCAGGTATCGCGGACTCGCCGTCCGTCCGCAACCGGCCAAGAATATTCATTACAACGTGACACAAAAAGGATAGTTCAAGTCAAATCCTTATGCAGGATATTTTGT
>JBEKYG010000885.1:0-2500 GCA_049511215.1 Acidobacteriota bacterium
GCTGGCGAGTTCCCAGTTCACGAGGTCCCTCGAGTGCAGGACGATGAGTGCGGGATTCATGTGCATGGTCGTGCCGGCGAGGTAGTAATCCTCACCGACGCGGATGGTGTCGGGGTCCTCGAATTCCTCATAGAACAGGGGATTGGAGTAGGTGCCATTGCCGTTGTCGGCGCTCCAACTCCGTGCCGCAGCAGTGGAGGCCGCGGAAGAATGCGGCGGCGCAGCGGTGTTAACACCGACGGTCAGCGTGACCAGGATTACAGACACCAGAAGGAATCGAATGCGTCGCATGGCAATACACCTCAAACAGGATTACTTCTTCAATGACACGTGCTCGCCCTTCAATAGTGTCAACAGCCACTCCTCGCGTTGTACAATTCGAAGGATAGGTACAATTGGCTGCCTTTTGTGGCGGTTCCTTCGTGGGTCGCGCCTCTTCAGTCCCCTTCTCCAGATTCTGATGGAAACGCGATATGTTAATTCCAGGCTTAGGCCCCGCCCAAGCAGCATTCTATAGCCAAACTGTGTTCAGGATCCGGTCATTTTGACCCACCTACCCCTTATGGATGCCTCCCCACTCCAGATCTCCTGATATACCCCCGAAAATCTTGGGGTTTTTGAAATTTTTGCGGATATGGGTGCGCACCATAATGTGTCCGCTTTTTTCTCGGGGTCGGGAGCGGAATCGGAATCGAAAGGAAACCGAGTCGATAGCGATTCCGATACCGATTCCGACCCCGGATTGGGACAGATTGCTTCCCGAGCATGTCAGGAGATCTGCACTCAGTCATTTGAGCATACGCATACATATATTCGAGGCTCTGCTATCATGATTACGCAGTGTCCGAGTCTGATACCGGAGGCGGGCTTGAGCAGACGGGCTTCACGGTTGCGTTTCGGGCGATAACGAATTTGGCTTGGAAGTGTTCGGGGCGATGAGAACCGCCGATCCGCTTTAGCTGCTCCGCGTTGCCGCGCCAGACATGGTCGAGCTCATGCGCAATGTCAATTTGAGGCCGCTCATCAGGGCAAACATCGTATGCATGATGTTGCTTCGCACATTATGCCGGAATCTGTTGTTTGCGTTATGAACGGCGGCGCCCTTGGGGGATGGAATATTCAGAACGACGCCTGCGGCGCCGCCGAATTCCTGAACGGCCAAATCGTGAAACAAAGGCACCGCGACCTGAGCCGCAACGGTAAGGAGAGTGGGACTTAAACGACTGTTACTGCATGGAATTCCAGTTTTTCTCGAGGAAGATCCCCTTCATCATCTGGAACAGCGTCGGAGAATTGGATTGCTGAACGTTATTCAGGCATTCATAGATCTTGGCGAACGCCTTGAATTCTATTTCCGACATCCGAACTCTCAGCCCCGCTTGCGCGCGGACCAGCTGATCGATCTCTTCCTGGCTTCTGCCGGCCTGAATCGCCCCTCCGATCGTCAAATGCGCCTTGATCAGTTGTTCGCGAATGGGAGCCGCCTCTTTCTGGGCATCGTCCAGGGTGAGCTTCACCGCCTTCTTCTGATCCTTACTCAAACTGAACATCTTTTCGATGACATCGATCCTGTTAGGGCTCACTACAAAGGGAGCATCTGTGACCGAGTCGGAGCCTCTTCTGGCTCCGCCTCCACGCTGTGCAAAAGCCGGCGTCAAGGCAAGCAACCCAATCAACAGCAGTCTGCAAGTCATGTGCTTCCCCTATTCTTTTTCGGTTCTGCCACGCGCGCTGAATCCCCCTCGCCCGGCCCTGCCGGGCGGATCCAGCACGGCAGCCCACAGGTCAAATGCAGCTGCCGCTTTGGACTGCTGATTGGGTTTGAGCAGTTCACAGACCCGGGCGAAACTCTTTGCTTCGATGCCCGTCAACCGGGTTTCCGCCGCCGCAAGCGATTCCGTGGCTTTCTTGATGTTCTCCTGACTGTCGCCGTTGATCATGAAGGTAACAATCTGAATGCGAATCTGCTCGATCTGGGCGCGCTGGAGAGCGACTTCTTTCATGGTATCAATGAGGATTTTCTGCGCCTGCTCTCTCTGCTCTTTATTCAGGCTGAGCTGATTTGCGAACATCTCAGCTTTGCTCAGTTTTGCAGCGCGAGCCATCCCGCCACCCATGCCCGCGGCATCGTTTCCCGTTGCACCTCCGCCGCCGCCACGCTGGGCGTACCCCATTGTGGCGGTCAGCATCGCAATACATAGCATTCTGCCAAACATGCGATCTCCTAACATCAGGTGCCGACGAAATGACCGGCCGGCCCGCGCCTCGCACCTATAATCCCTGTAAAGGGTTTTTTATAGATTGAACCGTATGAGACTGCAAGCAGAATTGGACCGGCTGTGGTAAGCAAATGTTCTGTCCGTTGGAGGTAGTCCCTGCCAAATACTCCGTGGTTGCTCAAATCGTTGCGCTTGCAGTTTCGTGCTGATATCGTCCTGAGCCATGTATGACCTGCTAATTTCGATGTTCGCTGCCCTCGCATCCACACTCCGGACGCGAG
>JBEKYG010000886.1:0-3523 GCA_049511215.1 Acidobacteriota bacterium
GTTGTAGAGGTAGTAGTCAGGCTGGTTCTGGCCGGTGCCTGTCATCACCTGGTAGGACCATCCCCAGTTTATGTTGAAGTCGAAATACAGGTCTGTGACGCCCGCGCCCATGCCGATGGCGGCGAAGAGCCGCGACCGCGTGCCGATGAAGGCGACCCCTTCGCCGCCGTAGCTGTGCCCGTTGATGCCGATCCGTTTCGGATCGACGTAGCCCATCTCGATTATTTTCCTGGTGGCGGCCTCCACGCACTCGAGCATGTCGCTGTGCGATGCGCCCGTGCGGAAGTGGATGTCGGGCAGCATCGTGATGTAGCCTTCGCTCACGGCCTGGATCGGCGACGATCCCATGCTCGACAGATACGAAGGCGTGGAGTATCGGTGCAGGTTCTGTGAGTTGCGCTCATAGAAATTCACAATCATGGGCCGTTTTTCGCCCGTCTTGTAGTCGTCTGGCAGGGCCAGGATGCCCTGCAGCCGCAAGCCGTCCTTGTTCTTGAAGTCGAACAGGATGCGGTGACCCCATAGGTATTCCGCCTGCTGCGGATTGGCGTCGGAGATCTTCTTCGAGTCCTTGAAGTCAAGACCGGAGACACGAAGATCCGGGAACTCCACAAACGTCTCGCGCGTGAAGAGGAACTTGTCCGCCTTTGCGGCTTTCGTCGGAATACCGAAAAACGCGTCCTCATTCACAAGTTCCTTCAGTTGTCCGCTCGCGAGTTCGTAGAAGCCCGCCTTCTTGGTATATTCGCCGTAGGCCGACAGCGTGATGGGTTTTGACAGATCGATCGTCATGCGCTGGGCGGCGCCGCCGCCTCTCCCGCCGCCACCAGGGCCTCCGGGAACGACTGGACCGGCTTGGTCCGGCGGCTCGGTCCGCACGTATCGGAACCGAATCTCGTTTTTGGCGCCCGCGCCGTTGGTGAGATTTCGCGGCGCCGAGCCGTCGATTGGGAGCAGCCATAAGTCGTACCGATGCTGGACCACGACTGCCTTGCCGTCTTTGGTGTAGCCCGCGATGCCGTACGAAGGCCGTGGGCCCGGATGGTCAAACTCCATGTCGGCGAAGCTCACAGGATCGCTGCCACCGAGCGTCCGGGTCGTGCCCGCGTCGAGGTCATATGCCTGGTACTTGTTGTCCTTCCAGTACAGGAAATAGTGACCGTCGGGCGAGATGCCGTACGTGTGATTGCCCGTCGACGTGTTGACCAGCTGAGCTTTCAACATCAATGTGCGTTCTCCGGTCGTGGTGTTGACGCGGTAGATGTCGGCCGAAGCCGGTTTGTAGTCGGAGATGTACCCGCGCGTGTCGCGCCCGACCGCCCACCGGCCGTCGATCGCGACGTCCAGGTCGCGCATCGTGGCGTCCGCAAGCTTTACGAACTTCGCCGCGGACATGTCGAAGGACTGGCGGAAGGTGAAATTCCGCTCGGTTTCGGCCCGAATCATCTGCACGGACTGGATGCGTTCGTCCGCCGTGTTCCACACGTCCACATCCGCGGCCTCGTCAAAGCTCTTGCGTGGGCCCGCCGCAGGAGCGGCGACCTGCTCCTTGATGCCGAAGAAAACGCGTTTTTTGTCATCGCTCCACGAGAGGGTCGCGCGATCGCTCACGACCCATCCCTTCGGAAACCCGGCCGCCTTTGATGGATCAAGCGTCACCGGGGCCGGAGGCGCATCACCGAGCGCTGCCTGAACATTTGGGAATGCGAGGAGCACGTTATCCCGTTCGCGCATCTTCTCGACATCGAGCCCTTTGAGCACGGCGAGCGCCGTGCCGTCCTCGCTCCACGTGAGCCGATTGTAATTCTTCGCGTCGGTGTCGATCGCATTCACGCGCCCGTTGCGCAGGTCGAGGATGAACAGACCGTTGCCGTCTTTCGTGGCGGCGTCCACGGTGTAGGCGAGGAGATCGCCCGCCTTGCTGAAGGCGATATCGCCGACGCTGCCCAGAAGTTGGTAGCGGCCGGTTGTGAGGTTAAGCAGAATGACGTCGACGCCGCGTGGACCGGAAGGCGCGCTACTGGCCTCGGTTGCCGCGCCTGCGCCGCCTGCGCCGCTGCCTGCTGCTCCACGGCCCGCTCCGGCCGCGCCCGCCGCGGCAGCCGGACGTCGCCGCAGAATCAGATGGCTCGAGTTTGCGGAGAACGTGAAGGACTCGATGTCTTGCCAGGACTGGACTGCTCCGGTTGCGAGGTTGTGCAACTCGACGCGCCGCGGGGGCGTCGGCGGAGCCGCGTTCGCGCCCCGCCCCTGGGCAGCCGGCGCACCGCCTTGTGCGTCGCCGCCGCCGGGCGGTGTCGTGCTACCCGCGCCACCCGCGGGCGAAGCGCCGCGGCCACGACCGCCACGGCCGCCACGGCCGCCGCTCGGATCGACCTGGTAGGCGATCCAGCGCGAGTCGGCGGAGAACGTGCCCCCGGTCGCGTTAGGGATTGTTGGCATATGACAGTGCGTAAGCCACCCACCTGCCGTCGCCCGAGATCTCCTGGCCGCTGATGCTGCGCCACCGGGTGTAGTCGTCGACCGTCAGGACCTTCTTGGCCGGGCTTTGTGCCTGTGTCGCTGTAAACACGAACGCCGAGCCGGATAGGACGAGGAGCGCGAGGGCGAGCGCGGGCAGCCCGAAGCGCCTATGGGATCGTATTGTATGGTAGTTCATCTATAGCCTCCTCTTGTGTGCCACCGGCCGCCCGGCGAACACGGATATTACAGCGGGGCCGCGGAGCAAGGGGCAGGGCTCAGAGAACCGGCGGTTGCCGGGGGCCAGGAGCTTGGTTTGCCGCTACCGCCCAAGCCGTACACCGGGGTGAGTCACGTAGTGCAGTGCCCCCGGCATCATCGTAAAGGTGTTATGTCAAGTAGTTCGCCTGCCGCAAAATGCCCATTCGGACCATGGCGGCCCATTCTATATCCATTCTTGGTGTCCGACAGGAAATTTTTGGCCATTGCGCTTCCGAGATCGGGGCGCCCTTGTCTTATTCGGCGAGGATATTGTCAACTTATCATCGTCGGACCGAGGCTGCTATGGCCGGAGGCTGTCGAGGCTACCGTCCGGTCGACATCTGCCCGAGCACGGGCGAAATCTCGCCGGGCGATCGCAGGACTCGGGGCAAGCAGCGAATTGCCGGGATGCTTTCACGCAGATTGCAGGCCCTACCCACTTTCCCGCTTGTGGCGTGACACAAAAAGCCCTATAAGATTCTTAAGCCTGATGAAAGGAAACGAGGATGCCAACTCTCCTGCGGCCCATGGATACCGGGGAAGTGCTGGACCGCACCTTTTATCTGTACCGGAAGCATTTCCCTCTGTTCGTTGGTATTTGCGCCTTGCCGCAGCTGTTTCAGTTGACGTTTCAGATCCTGGCGCGGGTCATGCATTGGACTCCCTCGGGCCGAATCAACTCGCCGGGGGCATTAGGGGGGCGCCTCGCATTTCAGCTTGTCGGCCTCCTGGTGATGTTGCTGATGATTGCGATTTCACAAGCTGCAACGACTCTTGCAGTTTCCTCCGTGCATCTGGATCA
>JBEKYG010000887.1:0-4392 GCA_049511215.1 Acidobacteriota bacterium
GTGTCGTAGCATTCTGGAACCGCGGCTCCTCCCAGATGTGCGGGTTTTCCGAAGGGGTAGTGCGGAGCGCAACCAGCCGTGCCGGTTCCTGATAGCGCATGTCCCAGAACACCCGATTGAGCCCGGGACGGCCCGCGGCCTGCGGGATCTTGCTGATCACCGCCCCGCTCGAGTCGAGGATTTCGAGCTGAGGCGGGTCCTTTGGCGCCGCCTTCAGCGTGTAGCTGATCTGCGCACGCCCTCCGCGCGCCAGCCGGTAGGCGGGACGCGGCGCGACGAATTGCACGGCAGGGTTGGCGGTTTCTTCCATCGCTCCCTGCTCGAGCGGCGTGATGTCTTCCATGATGTAAAGCCCGCGGCCATAGGTAGACACAACCAGGTCGTGAGCCTGTTTCTGCACGACGACCCAGGAGACCGCGGCCGGTGGCAGTCCCTGCTTCATCTGTTTCCAGTTCGCGCCGTCATCCAATGTGTAATAGAGCGCGTGGCCGGTGCCCGCGAACAACATTCCCTTGCGGTTCGGGTTCTCCGCGATCACGCGTGCGTAATCGAGCGGGTGGCCCTTCGGCAGGTTGCCGGTAACCTTCGTCCACGTCTGGCCGAAATCCATGGTTTTGTATAGCATCGGGTTGCGGTTGTCCATCAGGTGCATGTCGGCGGCAAGGTACGCCGTCCCGGGATCGAAATGTGAAGGTTCGATTTTGGAAATCGTGCTCCAGGCGGGAAGGCCCTTGACGTTCTGCGTGACGTCCTTCCAATGCGCGCCAGCCTTCTTTTTAAGCCAAACCTTACCGTCGTTGGTTCCCGCCCAGATCAGACCTTTCTGGATTTCGGACGGAGCGATGGAGAAGACTACCTCGCCGTAGAACTGCCCGAGATTATCGCCGACGATCCCTCCGGAAGAGGTGATGTATTTGGGATCTTTGGTGGAAAGGTCCGGGCTGAACTCGGTCCAGCTCACGCCGCCGTTGGAGGTTTTCAAGATGAGCTGGGCGCCGAAGTAGACGGTGTTGTGGTCGAAGGGATCGATGGCGAGCGGCGGCGTCCAATGCGCCCGATACTTGAGCTTGTTCGGCTCCGAATCAAGAGTGTGCTGCCACGGGCTCACCGAGCGGGCCAGCTTGGTCCCATAGTCGTAGCGCGTCACCTCGAGGCCGTAGCAGGATGCCCAGATGATATTGGTGTTGGTGAGGTCGGGAAGCGTGAAACCTGATTCGCAGCCGCCCAGACCGTGATCCCATTGCCCTGCGCCGCCACTCCCTCGGCCGCCTCCACCGCCTCCACCTCCGCCCGCGCCGGGTCCACCGCCACCAGGCGTGCTCGGGCCAGCCTCGGGCGTCGTGCTGAGCCCGCGCATGGTGCCGTCATCCTGCATGTTGCTGTAGATGCGGTAAGGGACGTCGTTGTCCACGGCGACGTGGTACATCTGCCCGATGGGGAGCGTGACGCGAATGGAGGTCTTACCGTGGTCGTTGGTCACGTTCATGCCGGCGTCATGGGTGACAATGATGCGGTCGGCGTTGGTCGGGTCAATCCAGATGTCGTGGTTGTCGCCGCCGCCCACGCCGCGCCCCGAGCCGAACGATTTGCCGCCATCCGTCGACTCCCAAAAACTGCTGTTGGACACCAGGATGTCGTCTGCATTGGCCGGAGAGACCGCGATGCGAATGTAGTAGCCGGCGCGCCCGATCAGCGCCCGCTGCCAGCTGCCCACTTGCCAGTTCTCACCCCCGTCATCCGAGCGCCAGAGCGAACCCTGGTCGGCGGTCTGAATCAGCGCGTAGACGCGCTTGGAATCCTTCGCCGCGATGGCAACGTCGATCTTGCCGACGGGAGATTTGGGCAACCCATGTCCCTCGATGCGCCTCCAATTGGATCCGCCGTCGCGCGAAATGTAGACGCCGCTGCCGGCGCCGCCGCTGAACATGGCGTAGCTGTGCATCTCGACCTGCCACATGCCGGCAACCAGCACTTGCGGATCGTTAGGATCCATGGACAGACCCGAGCACCCGGTGTTCGGATCGACGAAGAGCACCCGCTCCCAGGTCTTGCCTCCATCGGTGGTGCGATACACGCCGCGTTCCTGTTGCGGGCCGGTGAGGCGACGCCATCGCCCATCAGGTCACTATCGCGGATTGCCCAGGCCTCGCCCGTTCCCGCCCAGACGATATCGTGATTGGATGAGGACACGGCGAGAGCGCCGATCGCAGCCACCGGCTGATCGTCGAAAATGGGAGTCCAGGTCCTGGCTCCATCTGTGGATTTCCAGATGCCGCCCGAAGCCGCTCCGGCGTAATAAGTATTCGGATCTCCGGGCACTCCTGACGCAGAGGCGATGCGGTTGCCTACCGCGGGTCCCATAAAGCGAAAGCGCAAACCCTCGGGCGCCGGTGCGCCCCCGCCCGGGAACCCCCGTTGGGCGGAGCCCGGCGCACTCCAGAGCAGCATGATGCCAAGCAATGCCAGGAAGAGACTACGAAGCCAACGTTGGTTCGACTGCATGGTGCCTCCTAGTTGAAGTCATCGGATGAAGTTCGGTTCATGCCCCCTAACGCCTGAGCAAGGCTGCCCTGAGGAACGCCTATCTCGGGCCATTGCCGCAGGCTTTCCTTCACGCAATTTTTGGCCAAGTCTGGACTTGCGTTCTACGAATGTCAAGAAGTCAAAACCGGCCCGGAAAGTCCGAGGAAGAAGTTTCGATGAATGTAGGGAGCAGAAGCTCGAACTCCCAGTGCACTCCACATTTTGAACCTGGATCTCAATGCCTGATCACGCACCTGCCGCCGCAGTAAAAATCCGGTGAGAAATCCGAGTGAAGTCCGCTGTGAGCAGGTGGAATAGTTTGCGATGAGGTGGTACGCCCAGCAGGACTCGAACCTGCGACCCTCTGCTTAGAAGGCAGATGCTCTATCCACCTGAGCTATGGGCGCACACTTTGTAATGTCAATGGTTTAGAGTCTCTCACGGTTGCGGTCGCTTCAGAGGATGGTGTGAAAAGTGATGGGGAATTTTCCGCAAGCAGCTCCACCGCCTGCTGCTTGTGATCCTGGCTGAGATGCGCGTACCGCTGAACCATATTCAGACTCTTCCAGCCGCCAAGTTCCTGCACGGTTCGCAGGTAAACGCCTCGCATGACGAGCCGGCTTGCGAATGTGTGCCGTAGAACGTGCGGCGTAACGTCCGTCAATTTAGCATGTCGGCAGGCCGTTTCAAAGGCCGTTCGGAAACTTCTATAGGGTCTTCACTGACCGGTTTTTCGGCGGCCCTGCGTCATGAACACTCAGGGCCCAGGGTCGCGGGCCTTGAGCGACTTTAGAATTTGGAGTGCGATCGAGTTGAGTGGAACGGTCCGGGTCTCGCCATTTTTTGGCAAAGTGATCCTCGACAGTGATGGCGCGGCGGCGGGTACGATCCCCATTGTGAAGGTGATAAGCCTCCAGGACTTTGATCCGCAGGTCGGGATGCCGCCACCTCACACGCCTGCTTCAGCCAACGAGGCGGCACAGCGAAGAAGCTGACCCCAGGCTCCCCGGACGCAAACGGTTAAACTCGGCTCCTCGGAAATTGGCCGCGGTCCAACTCTCGCGAGATGAGCGCCCTGACAGAGGTCGTGTTGATGCCCAGGGACATCTCCCCGAACGGGACTTATGGGGCATGTCGGGGATTCTACCTCTTCGATAAGGGCGTTTCGTCGGAGTCTGTGATCAAAAACTCTGAAAGGACTTATTCACAAACATAGCCCTCTGCAGACTGACGGGCTCAACAACATCCCCGAACAAAGTCCCCGATGTCCGCTATTTCATGGGGACTTCTTTGAAGAACAAACTGGGATGGTGTATTGTCGCGCTATGAGAGTATTGCTGATTTCGGCCAACACCGAGCGACTCAATATGCCCACGATTCCGCTGGGGCTTGGGTTTGTGGCGGCGGCCGCCAGGCGCGCGGGGCATGATGTCGAGTTCCTGGACCTGATGTTCAAGAAAGATCCTAAGGCCGCCTTGAACAACCGAATTGGTGTGTTCAATCCGGAGGTTATCGGCATCTCGGTTCGCAATATTGATGACCAGAACTTGGAAAGTCCCAGGTTTTTGCTGGAGAATGTCCGTCCTCTCATCGAATGGTGCAGAGCAGCCTCGTCAGCTCCCATCATCCTCGGCGGCGCCTGTTATAGCATCTTTCCTGACGAGGCGCTGGAATACCTGGGTGCGGATATGGGGGTGCAGGGCGAAGGTGAGACGACCTTCCCGGCAGTTCTGGAGCGAATCGCCCGAGGCGAAGATCCGGCAACCTTGCCGGGTGTGCATATTCGTGGGCGCAAAGGCCGCCTGGAGCAAAAATCCTGTGCCGCTCTCGATGCACTGCCATTGCCAGACGACGATGCCTGGGCCGACG
>JBEKYG010000888.1:0-2818 GCA_049511215.1 Acidobacteriota bacterium
GAAATGGAACTCGCCCGGTGAGCATCTCATACACCACTACGCCCAGCGAATAGATATCGGAGCGTGCGTCGAGTTCATCGCTCCTCATGCCGGATGCCTGCTCGTAGGACATATAAGCGGGCGTGCCCAGCACCGTGCGGGCCTGCGTGTGCGTGGCAGCCTCGCGCAACTTGGCGATGCCGAAATCAACCACCTTGACGAGTAGTTCACCCTCGTCACTGCGAGTAAGGAAGATGTTGTCAGGCTTCAGGTCCCGGTGAATTATGCCTTGCTTGTGCGCGGCGTTCAGGCCGCGCGCCACCTGTTGGACAATCTCGACAGTTTCGTCGAGCGGCAGAGCGCCGCGATTCTTGAGCGTCTCATACAACGTCTCGCCATCCAGGTACTCCATCGCAATGTAAGGCGTGCCGTCGTCGGCTTGCCCTGACTCGTAGATTGTGACGACGTTGGGATGATGAATTCGGGCCGTAGCCGAAGCCTCCGTGTGGAAGCGCATAAGAAATTGAGGGTCCTCGAGGAACTCCCGCAATAGGACCTTCAGCGCGACATGGCGATTGCCCAAGTCAATCAGCCAGGAGAACCGTTCCCATGCCGCCCGCCCCGAGGCGTCGGATGATTCTGTAACGGCGAGCTAGCCCGGCCTCAAGCTCAGCTTCGGTCGGAGTCACGGAGATGGGAAGTGGCGTCCCATCACGCGGGCAGAAGTCCGTGTCTTCGGGATATGTCCGCTGACATTTGGGGCAGGTGCGCATTCCAGCACTCCCGGGAACCACGCGCGGGTCTCAGCAGGCGCTATCCTACAACAAACTCACCGGGAGGCAGCAACTTCTTGAGGGCAGGAGCAGGCAAGAATCGAGGAGGGCCTGAGCGTGGGGCGACGGCCATCACGTTGTCCACCCAGCAGGAGGGAGGACGCCCCGCGCGAGGCTGGTTGGCGAGGAACAACTTCAAGAAGGCACCTGGGGTCTTTCACGCAAGCGAGGACCTTACTTCAGCGATGTCACGAAGCTGGCGGCTCTTCGCGAGTATTGCGGCGCTACCCATCGTGGGGATGACCTTTGTATGCTGATGTGCCCGTCCCAATCACCAAACACTCTTCGCATCCTCGGGGAGAGCACTTTCAATGGTTGTCCGTTTTTGTCCCGACCTAAGGAACTAATCAAGTGAGCCTTTGCAAGCAGTCGGCTACCAGGTTCACCTTTGACTAGGACAAGCCGGGAGTGCTGCCTCCTGAACACACTCTTATGTTGCACATGGAAGTTCTTGGCGAAATGCTTCGATAGCAAAGAATGGCTGAAATCGGTGGCGAGACCCGCCGTCAGAACCCTAAAGTACCCGATGATATAGAGTTGCTCCCTCCCTCCCGAAGGCCACGGACTCAATCCGCTGTAGAAAACAAGGAGGTCACCATTCTTTAGGTGCCGCAATCCTCGTTTTGGAGGAGTGGGGTCTCCGTAGGTAAAAGTCTTGAATTCTGGGTCATTGTGAATGGGCTGGTTCCGAATCTTCGTTTTCAAGCTGTCCGGGAAATATCTAACCAGCTTCCCTCCGAATCTCGCGCCAGTATTTCCATAAGTCATCGAATTGACTCCTCTGTCCCGGAACTTGTCGGGGATAGGAATAAATTCGAATGCTCCGTCTTTGAAGAGCGGTCCTTGAATACCCCCCGAGCCTGAATCGATGCCAACCCGGAGGAGTACTATCTGCATCTCGTCTGCTTCCTTGGCAGTTGTTTTTTGAGCCTCGCAATCTCCTTGAGGCAATCCTTCAGAATGTCCTTCTTCCCTGCAAAAGCGTCCAAGACCCGATGGGTTTGACCAAGACTGAGTATCTTAGGAACGTGCCTGGGATTTCTGGCTGAGGTTAAATCCCGCAGCGGATATGCGTCATCGAAGGAATACAGTCTCGTCTTACCAGTAACAGCATAAAAGCATCCTCGGTCCAGGTAGTTTTCTTTGACGATGTAACCAACAATATACATCTTGCCCTTGTGCTCCCTCATCTCGTTCTTGCATTTGGTGAAAAGGAACAAATAGCTCTCGCTGCTCTTGAGAAGGCCCTGTATGTTGCGCTGGTTACATTTCTTGCGGTAGTTCTCTGCGTTCCTCTCAATATACGGTTCCGTTTTGAATCCAGCGCCCTGATAGTTCAGCAAATCACGGACCGGCAGGTTAGAGCAAGGCGCATGATAGAAAAAGTGTAACCTGCCTTTCTCTTCTAGGTCTCTCAGGTTGAACTTGGGATGTTCATCGCTAATTTGACCTTTACATTTGGAACTGCTGCGACTGCCCATGGTTTTCTCCTTGTAGTCCGCTTATGCGTATTCCGCACATATATGATTAGGTGACTTCATGGTCTCACTCAGTTTTCCCGGCTCAAGCTTGCACAGCATATCTTGCCACCTCCCCTTAGAAGGGGTATGGCCTCGTAATTCTATTCCCTCACCCGGAGTTGCGCCCGACTTCATTTCGGAACGCCTTCCGGGATGACTTTGGAATCGTGGCCATCTCAGGCCGGTATCCGCATGTCCGGCGGAGTTCAGTACCGCAACGGAGAGTCTGGAAACAGCGATGAGACAATGCGTGCCCCGAGATGCGGCAACCCCAGCGCCCTCGTCGTGAGCTCGACCAGCGGCAGCATCGTCCGGCACGCGGCAGCGAAATCCCGCATGAGCTTGGGGCCGCACACCTGCGCCTCGGTGAGCCCGACCGATGCCACGAAGTCCTTCCGCTTGATGTCCTCGATGAACGGGTGATTTGGGCCGAATCCTCGCGGCGGCCGCATGAGGCTGTCGCCCTCAAGCTCCAGCTTCCGCCTC
>JBEKYG010000889.1:0-3966 GCA_049511215.1 Acidobacteriota bacterium
AGAAACGGCGAATGTGCGGCATGCCAAGATTAGAAAAACCGACAAATGAATGGGTTGAAAGGCAATTTGCGGCCGCCGAATCTCGCAGGAAATAGGATAGAAGGAGTTCTTAAATCACCTCATAGAACGAGGAGTGTCGAGGAGAGCGCCGCATCTATCATCGCGATCGACGTCACCTCCTATCTTGCCAGTCGCACCGGAGTAGGTGTGTGCGTTGGGGAGCTGGTGAGTGCATTGCTGGCGATTCCGGGGGAGGACAGGTTTAGGCTCTGCGCCCTCTCCATGCGCGGAGGAGCAGCGGCAAAATTGAGCCAACGGTTTCCGGCCGTCGAGATCTGCGTCAAACCCCTGCCGATGAGAGTCCTTACGCCGCTGGCCGACAGGTGCTCATGGCTCCACGCTGAGGCCCTCTTTGGCGATGCGCATGTTTTTCATGCGGGCCCCCTCCTTGTTCCAGCCGGCAAACGAGCGGCCGTTGTCGTCACCGTATACGATCTCACCCCGATCCGTTTTCCTGAGTTTCACGTGCGCAGCAATCTTTTTACGATCCAGGAGCTCCGCCGGCGCCTGGATCGCGCAGACCTTGTGATGGTTCCTTCATCCAGTACCGCGAAAGATCTTGAAGATCTTGGGTTGGTTCCACAACAAAAAGTGCGGGTTGTCCCTTTGGGGGTCGACGGATGTTTCAAGCCGGTCGCAAGCGAGAACCGCGGCATGCTCGCGAGATTCGGGTTGGACTGTGAGTATATCCTCAACGTGGGGGCAATTGAGCCGCGAAAAAACCTGCCCCGTCTCCTTCAAGCATTCCGGATCCTCAAAGACCGCCACCGGATTTCGCACAAGCTGGCTGTGGCAGGTCCCAGGGGATGGAAGGACGAGGAGATCCTTCAAAGTGTCCAGCAGTTAAAACTTTCGGATTCGGTCGTATTTACGGGTTATGTCTCCGATGAAATGCTCAACCTGCTCTACAATCACGCAGCCCTGCTTGTTTATCCCTCTCTATATGAAGGCTTTGGTCTGCCACCACTCGAGGCGATGGCCGCCGGCTGCCCGGTTGCAGTATCTAATATAAGTTCGCTCCCGGAGGTAGTTGGCGACGCGGGTGTATATTTTGATCCCCTGGCGGTTGAGGACATTGCTCGAGCGATATACCAGATTCTGGGCTCATCGGAACTTCGTGCGGTGCTCGCTAAATCTGGTGAGATACAAAGCCGCAGGTTCTCCTGGAGCAAGACCGCGGAGGCAACGCTCCGAATTTACCGGGAAGCGCGCGAGATCAGGAAGCTCGCACGCCGCGCCGGAAATTAGCGCTCCCATACGGATTCCACGCCTTAATGCGCCGGCGTGCCCTACAAGATCGGCGAGCGCGTGAAAACTCAGGAATTCACGTAACGTCACGCACAATGGTCTACGGATGGTAAAGCCACAGCTTCGTATTGCCATCGACGGACGTAGTCTTTGCGGCGAGCGCAAAGGAGTCGGCACCTACACGTTCAATCTTCTGGAACAGCTGCTTCTGTTGGATCCTTCTGTCACTATTCTGCTCGTCACGGATCATCCTTTGCCGGCCTCCGGTTGGGTTGCTGACAGCCGGGTCCGGGTCGTGGACGCCTCCTTCCCGTGGCAAAACAATTTTCTCTGGACCAATCTTTCACTCGGCAGACAAATCCGGCGGCGCCAGTGCGATGTATTCCATTCGCCCGGTTATACCCTCCCCCTGTGGCTGCCGGTTCCTGCTTTGGTCACAATCCACGATGTCTCCTATGCCGCTCATCCAGAATGGTATCCGCACGGCGACGGTGCGATACGTCGAGCATGGTATCGCCACGCAGCTCGAAGTGCGGACATTATTCTTACCGTCTCAGAATTTTCGCGGCGTGAGATCGTGAGGATTTATGGTGTTCCTTCAGAACGCGTGTTGTCGATACCCTTGGGTGTTGACCCAAAGAAATTTAAAAAGATCGAACAGGAAGACGCACTGGCAAGCCTGAGGCAGAGGTACAAGCTGCACGGCGATTTTCTCCTTTTTGTGGGCGACATTCACCGCCGGCGCAACGTCGAACGCATTAGCGAGGCCTTTGGCTTGGTCAAGGAATCTGATGCCAAATCCCAGGCCCTTGAACTCGTCTTCATAGGTCGTGTTCTGGAATCCGGGATCTATCCGCTTGTTGGGATACGTTCCTGAAGAAGACCTTGCCTTGTTCTACAGCCTGGCCAGAGCCTTTGTGTTTCCGTCCCTTTACGAAGGCTTCGGCCTCGGAGCGCTCGAGGCGATGGCATGCGGATGTCCCGTGATCGTGGGCAGAGGCACTGCCTGTGAAGAAATTGCCGGCAAGGCCGCCGTTTGTGTTGACCCGACTGACACGAAGTCCATCGCCGACGCCATCAGCCTGGTTCTCAATGATCCGAGTTTTGCCGCGTCACATTCCAAGGCAGGGATGGATCGGTCGCGCAACTTTCGGTGGGCAAGAGTCGCAGAAGAGACACAAGCCGTTTACCACCAACTGACAAAGCCCGGTGTCAGGTCTTGAGAATTCAATTTTCCAGGCCTGACACCAGAGCGCCAACGCAGGGTGGATAATAGGCACAGATCGTTCCAATATGTACGAATTTCCCAAACCCGGAGAGGAGCTTGTGCTCCGATACGCGGTATGTCAACAGCAGACCTTGCCGATCGCGGGTGCCACTTCGAAGGCAAACGGATAATCCCTTATGGAACATATGGCAGGGACAGCTGGCCGGGTGGCACTTATGGCTTATGAGCGCGGATGAACAGAGAACCGGCAAACTCTCTGACTAAGGGGAGCTCCTCAAGCACTTGGCCAATCCGGGAAACCAAAGGAATCAGGCGAACGGGCGTGGAGGGATGCAACCAGTCAAAGGGGACGATCGAGATCAAGACAAAACCAACCTGCCGCAGCAGTCTTTCAAGCGGCTGCCGGAAAAAGGCGGTTTCCTCCGGAGAATCCCCCACTCGCCTCTTGACCCAGGGGACGTTCTTCTGAAGCATGATCTGAGGATTCAGCATGTTGGGTTCCGTGAAGCTAATCAGGCCCCCGGGTTTGAGCAGCTCGTGGATTCGTTGGAGAGCTGGCTCGATGTCGAGATGATGGAGGATGGAGGAGCCAATGACAGCGTCGAAGCAGGTGCCGAGGTCCAAGTCTTCAAGACGGCCCTCGATGAAGCGGACACGGTCGTCTGGGAGCCGCCGGAGCCGGGCCAGGTCGAGCAGATCGGAGGAAATGTCGACCGCAACCAGATGAACGCCCGTCTGCGCGAACGACTCGGTAAAAAGGCCCGTGCCGCACCCAATCTCCAGAACCTTCATCCCGGGTTGCAGGTGGGCACCACTCGCGATCATAGCCACGCGACGGGCAGCTCGCATTCTTCCAGCGGGGCCTTCCCAACCCCAGACCGACTCAGGCCTGCCGGCTGCCAGTCGTTTACCGTGTGCGATTTCTTTCCGAGATCGCTCAATAGTCGCGGCGCCGCTCACCGTGGTACCTCCTGGCGGGATCAGACGAACTTGATCCGAGATGAGGCGAAGAAGATCATCCTGATAAGAAGCCATCCATGCTTCCAGCGCCTGATATTCGTTTGACCGTACGTCCGTTCGCGGTAGCGGACGGGCAGATCCATGATCTTAAGATTCAGTTTGGCCGCTCCAAAAATCAAATCAAAATCGCCGAATGGATCAAAGTCGCCAAAATATGCGCGGTTACCAGCAATCTTCTCATAATCTTCCCGCCAGAGCGCCTTCGTTCCGCACAGGGTATCTTTGATCGGCTGGCCCAACAGCCAGGAGAAGGTCAAGCCGAACGCCTTATTTCCGACCAAGTTCACGAGACGCATTGCCTTCTCCCCCATAGGGTAGACGAGGCGCACTCCGTTTACCAGTTCGGCTTTTCCTGACATGAGAGCGGCGGCGAACCTGGGCAGATCTTCAGGAGCAACCGTCATGTCCGC
>JBEKYG010000890.1:0-4078 GCA_049511215.1 Acidobacteriota bacterium
TTATTCACTAATTTAGTCACTACTATGGGGGATCAAGCATCCGCCCATTGAAAATAAACGACTTGAGGATGGAGTCCCCCCGAAAATGCCGAAAAACGCTCCGCCGAATTCGGAAGTTGGGTTAGCGGAGAGGCTTTGCACCTAGCGGTACTTTCCTAGTTATCGGCAGGCGAGACCGTAACTGATTAATGTTCAATAGATTGCCTTTGTCGTCGCTATGCCCTAAATCGACTGATCCGACAAACCCAGAATCTGCATCAGTCGCTGTTGAAGTTCGCTGCTCTTAGTCAGAACGGTCTTTCGCCTCTCCTTCTTGCGGCGGACTGCAGGATAGACGTTGACCACTTCGCGCAGGTTGTCGAGTTCCTTAAATAGCCTTCCAATGGAGATGCCTATATCAGCCAAACGGACGCGCCGATGGACAAGCGCGCGCAGCAACATGGCCACTGTGCAGTAGAAGGCGTGAATGCGAATCTTGTGGTCGGTCCAGTGGTGAAGTGGCCACCAGTTGGGCCGCTCGCGGCTCTTCATTTCCCGGAACAGATGCTCAACCACAAACTGCCCATGGTAGGCCTCCACGATCTCTTCGTCACTCCACGTCTTGGGATTGGTCACCAGGATCTTTTTGCCCAGCCAAGTGTCCGAGATTTGCCCCAGCTTCTTGTCCGAGGCTGCATACTGCAATCGAGGCCCGGGGGTCACCTCCACTGCCAGGATGTCTTGCAAGAAAGGACGGCTCAGAATGCGCGCGCATTGGCGGCGGATCGACTCTTCGCTCGGTGGCCGTCCGCCACGGATCTCACCTCGGGCGTGCCCCTCCAAACGACCACTCAGCGCCTCCAAACGGCGCAAAGCCTTATCCATGTCATTTTCCAAAGTCTTTCGCTGAGTCGCATGCAGATCTGGAATGAACGCAACCACCAGACGGCGCGCCTTCCCGTACAGCGTCTGCTCCACTGAAAACGTCCGTACTCCTTCCAAGTCGGGCTTTCCGCACTCCTTCCATCTCGCATCCTGATTCGACACCAACGTCAACTCCCGGTGCTCTCCAATCTTCAACGATCCGATAAAATCCAGCTCCAAGCGGTCCAGCAGCTCAATGTTGGCCCGAGAGTTGTTCCCTTTGTCAAAGATTACAGTAATCCCAGGCCGCTCCCTCACCCCCGACAATGCATTGAAGAATTCGTGGAATCTTTCCACCATCAGAGGAAACTCGCGCGCGTCTGCTCGGTTCCCCTCGTAGGTGTCGTAAAACAGTGGCAGCCCCTCCCGGCTGCAGAATACCGCATAACTGATCTGCCGAAGATTTCCGCGCCCTTGCTTGTTCTTCCCTCGTGCAGCCAGACTGGATCGGCTGTTGAACGTGCTGATAAAGGTGTAGAAATTGGTCCCATCGTAACTGATCCGCGACAGGTCCACTCCTGCTCGCGACACAACCCCGGCGATGATCTCAGCCCATGCCTGGCCCGCCTGTTTCACACTGACAGAGTCCATGTGGTCCCAGAAACGCTGCGACAGAAGCATCCCTTCCTCTACCTGCGGCAGAAACCGGCGCAAACTCGTCCCTGCGAACCATTCCCACATGCCTTTCTTGCTCACCGGCTGGACCGCGCGATTGACTGCCGCAAGCGTCATATACTCTCCCACGCTCAACCCCTGACTGCGCTTAGGGCATAGTTGGTCAATGATCTCCATTACCCTTTGCCGTCTGCTCTCCATCCACAGCGCGCTTGGCAAGCCGAACTCGAAGACCTCTGCGTAGGCCGGGTCCGGTCCTCCCTCGGCCGCTTTGGCCAGATCTTGCAGCTTTCCAAGGTATTTCTGCCACACCCGTCTGCACTTTCCGTCCCGCCACTCCCATATGGAGTAATAGTATTGATCTTTTTGGGTTCAAGTCTCTCTTGGTTCATTTAGGGCATAGTTATCATATCCATTCGACAAATTCAAGCATATTTAGCGGTAAAATTCGCCATTCCTACCCACATTATTTAGGGCATAGTCATTCGAACCCATAAAAACCGTGCTTTCAACAACTTGACCTTTGCGCTTGCCGATAACTAGGAAAGTACCGCTAGAATGTCGTCGGCACTCGCATCCATCGTCACATGGGCAATCGATCCAAACGAAAAGCTCGTTGATACCAGCCTGCATGGCTGATGGGTACTGGTTGCGGTTCTTTTCCGCCCAGTAGTTGGACACCCTGATCAAGGACTTGATCGTTGTCGGGTCGAATCGTGCGAATAGCCCCGCTACCTTGTTCTTGATGCGGTCAGATTTCATTGCGTTGTCCATATGAGGTACGCGGCTGGGCCGCCATACCGCTGTCTATCCCTTGTTGAGTGTGTCCTCGATGTTCCGCAGCTGCCGCAGAATCTCGTTAAACGGCGCCGGCGGTTCGGTGAACATTTCCTGCATCTGCTGGTAGTCGGCCTTCAGGTCTGCGAGACGGGAATCGGCCGGCACCAGCCGCAGGGACCCGGGTTTGGCGGCGTCATAGTTTGCCCAGGCGGATTGGAAGTAGGCGCGCTTGTGGCGCACGACGCGCGCGAGCAGGTCGAGGTCTTTCATGGCTCTCTGGCCGGCGGGGTGCGCGGCCATGTAGCATACATCGTAGCAATCGCGCGAGAGCCGGCTGCGCATCGGTTTGTCTGCCGGGCGGTGGTACTCGGTGTGCAGGATGGTGGCTTTCTCCCAAAAAGTCCTCTCGATTTCGAGCGCAACCACGCGGCAGGCCGGAGCGGCGAACAGGGCCGGAAACTCCTCAGCAACCCACGGCGTGAGCGGTGTGATCGCCGATGGGTCGCTGGTCCGTGAGGGAGCCGAGTTCAAGTTTGACCTGGGGATGCACGTACCCAAGCCGGTCCGGCTCGGTTGTTGGGTACCGGAACGTGAGCACGGGCGAATGCGTCTGCTCGTCGAGCTTGAAGGCGAGGTAGGTGGCCTCATCCCGCATTGGTCCAAGGGTATCCTGAATCGCCTGTTCGAGCGCGGGTCGGACCCTTTGGTCGACCGCGGCGGCGCATGCGTCGTTGAGCTTTTTCCAGCACTTTTCGAATTGTGAGCGGGACTTGGCGGCGTCCGGCCGGTTCTCTCCGCCGAAGCCCAGCCAGTCGGGATCGACGGACAAATTGATGTCCTCGGAGAACCGCTTGATGATGCCGAAAACCTTGGACAGCGACGTGCCGCCCTTGAAAACGAACTTGTCCGCAAGTGCGCGTGTCGAGAAAAGAAGCCGGAGCGAGAAACAGACCCAGAAGTCCTTTTCCGCGATGAGGCGCGTCAGGCCGCGCCGGTTGGCGACTTCCTGGAAGTACGGCGCGCGCTGATCAAGCGGAAGTCTGGCAAACTCAAGCATGAGCATCCTCCGCGATGGCGTCGATGATTCGGTGCATCCAGCCTGGGGCGTAGATGCGATCCCGCTTCAACTGGGCCTTGTCGCTCGTGGACATGGTTTGCTGCAGGTGCGCGATATGCTGTTTGCCGATCTGCTTGGCACCGATATGCCGGAGGGCCTGGATGACCATGCCGCTGATCCGGCCGGCCGTCGCCATGTTGCGAGGGGTCGTATTCTTCAGAATAATTTCCTGACCGTCGATTCTGATATGTCGGGCCGGGCCGTCTGTGAGGAAGATGATTCGGGCCGGAACTTGTTCGGACAATCCCAGCAGGTTCGCGGCGTAGGCGCCGGAAGGCTGGAGTCGCGAGGCGTCGCGTTCTGACAGGGCCTTGGCGATCTCGCCGGGGCTCGGGGAAAGGAAGCCGATGGCCGGATGCTGCTTTGGGAAATCGTAGAGTCCGCGAGTCAGTCGGCGGATCGTACCACGCTTCTCCAGGCGGTGCAGTGCGATGCGCACCGCCTCGGGGCTGCCAAGGTCGAGAAATGCCTTGGGCGTGAAGCACGTCCCTCTTGCTTTGCCCTGTATTCGAGTGACGATCCTGCTTTCGATCGATTGCATGCCGTTCCGCCTTGATGTGTAACGAAAAATAACCACTTTTCGTTACAGAATCAAGCGTTCATTTCGCGTTGCGCCCGGATTAAATGCAGAGTCGCATGCCCGCACTCATCTCTTGCCTATAC
>JBEKYG010000891.1:0-3387 GCA_049511215.1 Acidobacteriota bacterium
CCTCATCCATACCGTCAGGCTTCGGTGCGCTGCGCACACGGCGATACCAGATAGCCGTAGGCACAGGCAGTGTTTCATTTTCGGCCACCAACCAATGCTTGTTTGCACTGGCTTCCGGCCGAAATGAGAGGCTGCACGAGAACGGGAAATCCTCAGTATTGAGGCGTCCGTATGCGATACCCTTGGCATCTAGAGACTCATCCGGAAAGCCTCTTTTTCGCGATTTCACGGCCCAGAAGTCCTTTGTTTTCAATGTCGTCATTCGCAAGAAACGGCCTTTCCGGATGAGTCTCTAGGTGCTGAGTCACTTCGTCAGTTGAAGGATCAGCTATCGTACTGACCACGAGGACAAAGGGATCACTCGTCATCCGTCGTTTCCCTGCCGATCTTAGTAATTCTGGTGCCGATTCGGGATGCCGTTTCTGGAGCGCAGGCCTCATGTATAACAGTTATCTGCTGCTCCAAAGGTAGGTGCAATTGAGGTTTCACTGGGTCGGATAGTGGTTGCGCAAAGCAGCATAAAAATGGTAGTTCATCGTCAGTTATCATCGGTGGTCTCACGTTCGATGAAGGTTTCACGTGTTTTTTGTTCAACAAAACCCTGCCCCGGATTTCCTCGCATGATCGGCGGGATAGGCTCTTCAAGAGTGAGATCATCCCGGCACGGCAGCTCACTCGTTACATTTACTTTGGCCTTTCGAAACATGAAAGGCAGTTCAGCCATATGCGATTTCACCTTCCTTTGTTTGGGAACTTCGGCAACATTGTAGCTCATCGTGCAGGACGAAATCTTCCTGGAAATACTGTGCGGGCATGAACCTTATGTCTATACCACGCAGCGCGTAATGCTGTGACGACCTATCGATCGAGCTTTGGGGACGAGAAATCCCCGCGAATCTGAAACATTGTGTAGCACTGCCGGCAGCAAAGATCGATATTCGAAATGTCATTTCATGACGAGGAGGTCAATGATCTGCTTGACTGCGTTTCGTATATGATCGTCGCTTTGTTGCATTGCGCAGCCCTTTGCCGACGCGCCCCGCGGCGGTGTCAGCGGCAGGGTTATCTGGTTCAATTTGCCCAGCCATGGCGCGCTTCGTGCGGTATTCGCCAAGCTCTATCTCGCCCTTACGCCGCCCGATCGGATAGGTGTTCATGATGTAATCCAGGAGGCATCTCTGCAGAGTCCGTCTCTGGCCATTCACTCGGAATCCGGCTGAACTGTAGCCCTCTTCTTGAGAATCCGTGAGATCATTCATGCGAATCCTCCGGAACATCGTTCGATGACACGGATGTCAGAATCGCAATTGGATCGCGCGCAGGAAGCGAATTCTCTAGGATCTGGCGCTCCTCGGGTGTCAGTTCGAAAGCTTCTTCGACTAGCCGGTTTAAGCTAAATTCGAGTTCAGCACGCATCGACTCTGGACTCCTGAGTATCTCCTGGACTGCTTTCATGTGCTGAAATGTTCGATTGATCAGCCACCATGTTACTCGTGAGTTTAGAATGCCACAGAGGTACGGATCACCGCTTGGAATCAAGAGAATCTTATTGTTGATATAGTGCCCCTCTACATCCAAGGCGAAACGAGAGAAGTAGGCAATGCATTGCACAATAATTTTTGGCTGGTCAAAAACGCTGTAATAGTCGCATGCTCTGAGTTCCCACCAAAATGACCCGCGATCTGTTCTCTTTTGAAGTTTTTCCTTAAGGGCTATCAAATGGCCGTGGAGCGATGGGTATGTTCGAGCGAAAATGTGCTCGGCCTGATCTTCCTCAGCTGCGTTGGACCAGGGCCACGTTCGGTTCTGGCTAGATGGAATTACGATGTGCCACTGGTCTCCCCATTTGCTGATCCAACGCTCGATATCTCGGCCGCGCAAGAAGCGCTTCAGAACCGGCTCACATGCAGGATCCTCGGCAACGAGAATATTGCGTACCTCCGTGCTGACATAGTAGGCCTCATTCAGGCCAGTCTTGATTCCACTGAGGGGCATTGCGCCGACGCATTCGAAGAGAGGCTGGCCCGTTCTCATTAACCGGTCGAGCAGTCGGTTCTCCTCGGCGTTCGCCAACTGCCAGCGATCTCGATGAAGTTCGCCGTGTGCAACACGAAAAGCCTGCTCTGCAACTAGCTTCTCTAGAGAGCGCTGTTCCCTGTCGGAATCGTGGGCGCGAACAAAATGCAGATTTTCACCATCGTGCACGCGCTCCTGAACAGGCTCCAGTACGCTTGCAGCCGGAAACGTGTCCTGTCCCAGAAATAGGTCGCGTGAATGTCCAAAATCAACCAGCAGATGAATTCGCGCATGCTCGCGCAGGAATGCTCGGAGCTTCTCACCGTAGGCTGCACGAAACCATTTGTTTGGTGTCAGCAGCCCGATTCGCCCCCCAGTCAGCGTGATTTGCACAGCCCGCTCCAAGAACAGAACTGACGAATCAACCGTGCTGCAGAAGGTTTCGAATGTGACAAAGAGGGATTTGGAGGATTTTAGCAGCTCCTGCCGCACCCAAGGTGGATTCCCCAGGACCACATTGAATCCTCCATTCCAGGCCGTCAATCGGTTTTCGGGGCTACCCGCGGCTGACCGGATGTGGAAGACATCGGGGAAGGCGAGGTGCCAGTGGAAGAAGTTGTAATGTGCGGCCAGGCGCGCGATTTCCGCTCGCGTTTCCCGGGGGACTCGTTCGGGATCGGGCATCAGGCGGCGGAGAACGTCCTGTGTGACCGCTTCTGGGGCGCTTTTCGTCTTCTTCCAGACGAAGGCAGCACACCAGGCATCTGCAGCGAGCTGAGCGCGGCGATACTCCGGGGATTCGCTCAGGCGGCGATACCGGCCTTGCTTTTCGTGAATGCCTGCAATCGAGGAATCTTCCACGTTGTCGAGAGAGGTGATCTCTTCGGACAGGCCTCCGTAAACGGCAACCGGCTCGGCAACCAGGGGGAGGGCCATCTGACCGGCGCGCTCCTCGCGGTTTCTTCTCTTGAGAGAGCTGGCAAACGCCTTATCGTCCCCTTCGATCGGGGCAAAGGCTTCGTCGGGGATTCCCGCAGCCAGAAGCGCGGGCGTCGTGCCCAGGAGGCTGTTGCCGCAGCGGATTCGGTGATCCAGGAACGAGAGCGGCTTTCCGGGCTCGAGCGCTTCCATCCACAGGGCGACCTTGCACAGCTCAACCGCCATCTCGTTCGAATCCACTCCATAGATGCAGTGGCCGATGACGTCTCTGAGGGCGGTGCGTACGGCCTCCGGCGAGGGCTCTCCATGTCCGGTGCGGATCGCCGCCAGCCGCTTGGCAATCCGGTGCGCCGCCGCGATCAGGAAATGGCCGCTGCCGCAAGCGTGATCGCAGACCTTCAAGCCGAGCAGCGCTTTTTCCGGATCCGGTTT
>JBEKYG010000892.1:0-3158 GCA_049511215.1 Acidobacteriota bacterium
GTGGCATCCACCAGCTTCGACACATCCGCGGGATAAATCCGCCCGATCGTGCCGATGCGGAAGCAGTCCGCGTTGCTGACCTTTCCCGGATAGATCACAAAGCCTCGGCCGGCCAGGGATTGATAGAATTTTTCAAATTCGAAGTCTTTGTCCGGGTATAAATAGCTCGTTATGATATCGCTCTGATATTCGGGTCGGAGATACTCACGGAAGCCGAGCTCGCTCATTCCCGCACGCAAGACCTGCCGATTTGCGGCATAACGGCGCGCTCGCCCGGCCACTCCGCCTTCCTCTTCCAATTCACGGATCGCTTGATGGCAGGCCAGGATGGCGTGGGTCGGGGGCGTGAAGCGGAATTGGCCGCTGGACTCGAGCCCCCGCCACTGTGCGAGCAGGTCGAAACTCAGACTCCTTGCGCAACCCTGCTTCTCGAGCAATCTGCCGCGGCGGGCGAGAACGAAGGCGAAACCAGGAACGCCCTCCAGGCACTTGTTGGCCGAGGAGATCATGTAGTCGATGCGGAACTCGGCCAGGTCGAACGGTATCCCCCCGAAACTGCTCATCGCATCGACGATATACTCGCGGCCGGCGCCGGACACGGCTTCCCCGATCTCGCGCACAGGGTTTAGCATTCCGGTCGACGTTTCGCAGTGGACGACGGCGACATGAGTCACCTCGGGATGTGCTTCGAGCAGGGCTGATATGCGGGCCGGGTCGGGAGGCGAGTCTTCAGGACACTCGGCGGTCGTGGCGCTGATCTTCATCACCGAGCAGATCTTCGCCATCCGCTTACCGTATGCGCCGTTGTCCACGACGAGCACGTGCCCGCCGGGCGGCACTACCGAAGAGAAAACCGATTCGATAGCCATGGTGCCGCTCCCCTGCATCGGGACGGCTTCATAGCCCGCGCCGGCGACACCGCCGATTTCCAGCAGCTTGCGGCGGAGAGCGCGGACGACTTCGATGAACTCCGAATCGCGCGAACCGAGGTCGCGCAGCATGGCTTCTTTGGTGGTTTGACTGGTCGTGAGTGGTCCTGGCGTGAACAGCAGTGGCGTCTTTTTTATAATCATGCACCCATTATACATTCGACGCAGAGATTCTATCCTTGCTGCCTGCGATTCAGACACTGAATAACAGATGCAGCCACGAAGAACACGAACGGGAAGACAGAGAAACGCAGAGCAGGGAGGCGCGAAGCACCGGCAGTGAAAAGTTCTGCGATGTGCCGCGCCATGTTCTTCGTGGCTGCTTTTATCTTCAGTGTCTGAATTGTAGCCTTGCTACAGGTTTTTTCTGCGGTCCTCTGCACCTCCGCGGTGAGCTTTTGTGGCATAATGCCGCATCGCGCTCGCGCTTTGGAAAGGATCGTACATGGGAACGAACGTGCGGACAGCTCCGAATCATGCCCCAAACCAGCTCGTCCAAGGGTTAAAGCTCTTCGACGCCACCACCATCATCGTTGGAAGCATGATCGGCTCGGGAATTTTCATTGTCTCGGCCAACATGGCTCGGGAGCTGCAGTCGCCCGGCTTGCTTTTGCTCGCGTGGGCCGTTACGGCATTGATGACCGTCATGGCCGCTTTAAGTTACGGCGAGCTGGCCGCTGCCATGCCGCGCGCGGGCGGCCAGTATGTTTTTCTCAGGGAAGCTTATGGGCCGCTTTACGGATTTCTTTACGGCTGGACTCTCTTTCTGGTGATCCAGACCGGCACGATTGCCGCGGTCGCGGTGGGATTCGCGAAATTCCTGGGAATCTTCGTCCCATGGGTATCGGCATCCAGAGTCCTCTTGCCTCTCCCGATCGGTCCCGGTATATCCTCACAGCAGTTCGCGGCAATCCTGTTAATCGCATTTCTCACCTGGGTGAATTGCCGGGGCCTGCGCCAGGGGGCGATCGTCCAGAACATTTTCACGACCGCAAAAGTCGGAGGATTGCTCATTCTGATTGTGGTGGGATTCATCGTTCGGGCCAGGCCGGAGGTGGTTCAGGCCAACTTCACGGGTATGTTTCCGGCCAGATTCGATCTGGGTGTGCTGGCCGTGTTCGGCGCCGCGCTGGTCGGGTCCTTGTTCGCAGCTGACGCGTGGAATAATGTGACGTTCACGGGCAGCGAGGTTGTCAACCCAAAGCGGAACCTCCCCCTTTCACTTTTCCTCGGCACCTTGATCACGTGCGTGATCTATTTTTCCGCCAACGTCGTGTACCTCAGGGTCCTGCCGCTCGCGTGGGTTGCGGCGGCACCCGAGGACCGGGTTGGGACCGTGGTGGCGCAAAGCCTGATGGGGCCGTGGGGGTTGACCTTTGTCAACATTGCAATTCTCGTCTCTACCTTCGGGTGCGTCAATGGGATGGTGTTGGCCGGGGCGCGCGTTTATTACGCCATGGCCAGGAATGGCCTTTTTTTCAGAAGGGCCGCCGAAGTCTCGCCGCGCACCCACACGCCGGTGTTTTCGCTCGTGATCCAGGGCATATGGATTTCGGTCCTGGTTCTCAGCGGCTCTTATAACGACCTGCTCGATTATGTCATTTTCGCCGCACTGCTGTTTTACGTGCTCACGATGAGCGGTCTTTTTGTACTCAGGAAAAGGCGGCCGGATCTGGAGCGTCCCTACAAAGCTTTCGGCTATCCGGTTGTTCCCGCCGCCTACATCGTGGTGGCGGCCTTGATCGCCCTGGATCTGCTTTGGATGAAACCGACATACAGCTGGCTCGGCCTGATCATCGTCCTCAGCGGCGTGCCGGTGTTTTTCTTCTGGCATTCGAGGGCAAAAGCTGTTCAACCCGGCCATCGATCCGCCGGTGAGCTGCAATAGTTGGAACTATTCGGAGGCTGGACGACATGGAATTCGTGTATCGCAGAACCTATCGCGGTCCCGTGAAGATGGTGATTTTCGATTGGGCCGGCACGACCGTGGATTACGGATGTTATGCGCCGGCGGTGGTGTTCATCGAAGTGTTCAAGCGGCACGGCGTCGAGATCACCATGGAGCAGGCGCGCGCGCCGATGGGATTGCAGAAGGCCGAGCACATCAAGGCGATCGCGCGTATAGATGAGGTTGCGGAGAAGTGGCGCAAGGTTCACGGCCTGCCGTGCTCCGACTCGGACGTGACGGAAATGTTCGAGAAGCATTTCGCGCCGCTGCAGATCCAGTGC